>NZ_JAIMIA010000039.1 GCF_019966495.1 Tateyamaria pelophila
CCTCTGCCGGGGCACGCCTCGGCAGGGGCTCTCAGCGCAATCTCCAACTAAATTTCCAGACGTCAGGTTACAGTACCTCGATGAACATGACCCGCCGGTTTGGAGGCGCGTATTTCACATAATGGAAAAGTGTCTACGACATTACGAGGACTTGAGGGCTCACATCCATCCATTGCGCTTGAATGAGAACTCCTCCTCTTTCCCGATGACCACATGGTCATGGATCGTCACGCCGATGGCCTGACAGGCGGCCAAAAGCTGTTGAGTCATGTCGTCGTCTTGATGGCTGGGCGTAGGATCACCCGAAGGGTGGTTGTGGACGATGATGATCGCGCTGGCGTTCAATTCCAGCGCACGCTTGGCAACCTCTCTGGGATATACGGGCACATGGTCCACCGTACCTTGTGCTTGCGCCTCATCCGCGATGAGCACATTCTTGCGATCCAGAAACAGGACCCGGAACTGTTCGTTTTCACGGTGCGCCATGACCGTTCGGCAATAGCTGATCAGCGCGTCCCACGACGACAGAATATCTCTCTCGCGCAACTTGCCTTGCCCCATGCGATGCGCAAAGGCTTCTGCAATGCGAAGATGATAAAACACCCAATCGTTGGCCCCGTCGATTTGCAGAATACGGTGCTTGGACGCGGCGATGACACCGTTCAGGTCGCCAAATTCCAACAAAAGACGCTTGGCCAGGGGTTTGACGTCGATGCGCGGAATCGCATTGAACAAAAGCAATTCCAGCAGCTCATATTCAGGCATGGCCTCATGGCCACCATTGAGAAACCGCGTGCGCAATCGCTCGCGATGCCCCCAGTAATGCGGTCGTTTTGCCCCGTCCTTGTCGGTGATCAGACCACCGCCCGCCGTTACCTTGTCGGACAGGCGTGCCGCTTTCTGAAATTTGGGCTGGTAGGCAGGTTTCGTTTTTGCATCCGGCGGCGGCATCCGGGCTTCGAGGTCCTTGAAACTCTCCCACGCCCCATCAGAAAAGCCAGACGGTTTTTTCGCCGGACGTGCCGCGCGCAGCGGAGACCGTCGTTTGGACCCGCTCGAAAGCACCTGCTTTATATCCGTCCAAAGTCCAAATTGCATGACGTTGCCCCAAGCCGAAAAAACATTCGAAGATCAACTCACCAGAAGTTGGTTAATCGTGGCTTAATCGTCGGTCGATTGTTTGGATCTGGCAAATAAGCATCACCTGCCCATCTGTCAGGAACAGGCCAACAGCGCGTTATTAAACCGCCCCGGTTTTAGCGAAACGTGAAACTCTCGAAAGGTGAGCCTCATGACAGGCAAAAAAACACCTCGAGCGACACGGCCGCGTTCGGTGCATGCGGCGTTTGGCTTTTCCGCGAACAGCGTTCTGATTGCAGGAACGACATCGCCGCCTGCCAGTCAAATGCCCGGATGTTGGGCTATTCGTTTTTTCAGCCTGCCGGGCTGGTGTCGGCGCGCAGCGCGTGATGCAGGCGAATGATCGGGACCCAAGAGCGCGCAGAAGGCACCGATCAAGGCCCTGGCGCGTGCTTAGGGTGCATTCAGGCAAACCAACGGGATCCTGACGAAGGCCGACGCATATTTTGCTTCGGCGGAGCACGACCGCCCCATTCCGCAAATGATCGCGTTCATCGATGATCGCCGCTGTGCACATGGTGTCAAGCCGATCCGCCGAGGTTCCAGGGATCGCCAAGGCGCTATCTGATCATCCGGGATGAAACAGGTATTCGGGAAACATCTACGTCACGTACCAGCATCAACTCCTGAACTTCACGAAGGCTCGGATTGAACAAGACGTAGAGCCAAACAACATGAGCGATGAAATGGGGGGGAAACGATGGGCTTACAGTTGATGTTCCGAGCCTGCATCGGCGCAGCCTAGGCCGATAGCGCCAACCCAACACCCTCCAGATCGTTCCAGCTCTCATGTATACTACGCATGCATTGACAGGCACTGAAACGGCCGTCGGAAGGCTGTCACGGGACCAAGGCCGCTGGCGCGCGCCTTTGAACATTGAAAAACAGAAGCCAAGTTTGACACCTGCGTGCGCAAGCGGATGACTGGGCTTAACTGCCCAAGTTTTGAATGAACCGCCTGAATTCTGTCTCAGCCAAGGCGTATTCTCAGTTGCAGTCTGTCTGCGCAACCAGGCGGTAGCGACGTGATTGACAACCGCTTTATTGATTTCTCAATACAATCTATACGACAACTTTACAACCTATGCGGAAATACGGCAGGTAGTCTGAAATTAACTGGAATCTGTTTTTTGGCACAGGCTTTCCGAGTGCAATCCCTCTATTTCAAGGACAACCTGCTATGCGAGTTGAAGGAACCAACAACGACGATATTCTCTTGACAGAAACCGCCGGAGACTTGGTTCTGGGCTTTGGTGGCGACGACAGACTGACAAACAAACATGCTGATACCACTCTGGTGGGAGGCGACGGCGACGACCAGTACCGTGTAAACAAACTGGATACCACGATCATCGAAGAAGCGGACGGCGGTCACGACACAATCTTGTCGAGAACATCAATTGCCTTGCCGGATAATGTCGAAGATCTGGAATTCAGTCGCAGCGACCGATGGCACACATTGGAAGGCAATGATCTCGACAACCGGATCACCAGTGGGGATGGCACCCAAGCCATCGCGGGGTATGAGGGCAACGACACGCTCACGGGTGGCGGCGGCGCTGACAGTTTTGCCTTTATGGACGGCGATGGCCATGACGTCATTGTAGATTTCGAGGTCGGCCTCGATCGTATCGATATCTGGCATACCGACCATTTGGATGCAGCCTCCCTGCTTGCGGCAGCCGAAGCGACGGCAGATGGATCGGGGTCAATCCTTCACCTCGCAGAAGACCAAACTGTCACCCTTTTGGGGGTCACAGTTGATGAGCTCACGCCCGAAGATTTGACAGTTGCCTCTGCGGATCAGGGCGGACTACCCGAGGGCGCGATTCTGAATTTTTTCGACGAGTTCAACGACACGACGCTCAGCGATCAGTGGAACACCATTCGACCCAACGGGCATCCTGCTTTTCTGCTCACCTCCGGGGGTACAAGGGAGCACAGTTATGTGGATCACGTCGACATCCCGACACCCGATGGCGGAACCGAGACATGGTCCCCCTTTTCTGTTGGTGACGGCGCTCTGTCGATTGGGGCAAGGCTCACGCCTGAGGCCCTGGAGGATATCTATCCGGAAAAATGGCTCGCAGGAGAGTTGAACACGTTCGGAACGTTCGAAATGACCTACGGGTATGTGGAAATCCGGGCGAAACTTCCTGAAGGTCAGAGTCTATGGCCTGCATTTTGGCTTGTTCCCAATGATGGCTCCTGGCCATCCGAAGCCGACGTTTTTGATGTCATGGGGGATGAGACGCACATCTTGCGGTCGGGGGTTATCAGCGAAGTCTGGGGCAAGCCGGTCACCAGCATCGATCAATGGCTGGTACCCGATATGGCCAGCGACTTTCACACCTTTGGTATGTTGTGGACTCCCAGTGAAGTAATTTTCACATTTGAAGGTGTCGAAATCCACCGCACTGCAACACCCGATGACATGCACGGTCCGATGGTCCTGGTTCTCAATCTGGCCGTCGGTGGATGGAATGGCCCGTCTGACGGGACGACCCCCGAAGACCCGTCGTTTCTCATCGATTACATTCGTGCCTATGATGTTCCCGGGATCGAAACCATTCCGGCCTCAACGGATACATCCGATTATGGCGATTTGGAAAACGGTGTCCTGTTCACTGGAGCACACAAGGCTCTTGAACTGTATGGTGATATTGTCATCAAAGCAGACAGCGAAGCGGGACTTGCAGATCTTATCCTGCAACCCGTATCGGAAGGCGACAACCCGACAGACACGACCGCGGCAACGCTTCTGGGCGATACCGAAGCGAATACCCTGACTGGCAATGATCTGGGAACCGTCTTCAACGGCAAGGACGGAGACGATTTAATTCTGGGCCGCGGCGGGGCAGACTATCTGATCGGCGGAGACGGTAATGACACCTTGGACGGCGGCACCGGTGCTGACACCTTGGTTGGGGGATTTGGCGACGATACCTATATCATCCGTCAAGGAGATGGCGGACCGGAGCCGCTCACAGAACTGATCTGGGAACAGCCTGGGCAAGGCTTTGATACGATTTACTTCGCCGATCTGAACGCGGATCAGGTAAGTGGTCACATCGACTGGGCCCGATGGCGCCTGGTGATTGAGGCAGACAGTGGCGAAATCACGTATGTCGCCGTGAAGGTAACCCAAGGCGCAGGTGGAACCGACCTTGGCCAATATATTGAACGTGTCATGTTCAAGGACGGCACAGTCTGGGATCTGACCAAGGGTCAAACCTTCGAAGGTACCGCCGAGGCGGATCAAAGTGCAGGCACGGCGGGTGACGACACTCTGACCGGTGGCGAGGGGGATGACACAATCGCCGGCATGGACGGCGACGACGTTTTGGATGGGGGCGCGGGTCAGGATGACCTTTACGGTTGGAACGGCAACGACGTGCTGAAAGACAGCGGCACAGAAGGCGGAGATTTCCTTTCGGGCGAAGCCGGAAACGACACCATCTGGGCCGGTGCAGGCCTTGACGAGGCTTGGGGTGGCGATGGGGATGACAGCCTGAGGGCAAGCTCGGATGGTGATATTCTTGATGGCGGCAATGGCGATGACACTCTGGGAGGAAACGACGCCGGCGACACCCTGCGCGGCGGCGATGGCGATGACCTTCTATGGGGCGGTGCAGGAGACGATCTGCTGGAGGGAGGTGCCGGCAACGACACGATCACAGGTGGCGATGGTCACGATCACGTGTTGGGCGGCGCGGGCAACGACAGCCTCAGTGCCGACTCTGGTGGGGGCCTGATGGAGGGTGGAACCGGAAACGACACGTTGAAGGGACATGAAGACACCGACACACTCGAGGGCGGAGAGGGTAACGATCGTTTGATCGGTCGCGGTGGATCGGACCATCTTTGGGGCGGAGAAGGCAAAGATACCCTGCGCGGGGGCGAAGGTGCGGACATCTTGAACGGCGGTCTTGATACCGATTGGCTATGGGGAAATGAAGGCGAAGACACACTCGATGGCGGTGCAGGCGGAGACAGGTTACGGGGTGGCACAGGTAGAGACACGTTCTCGTTCAAATTTGACGAAATCGATCGCGATGTGATCTTTGATTTCGAGACAGGAGAGGACATCCTGATCTATGCAATTGACCCCTCCGTGTTGACACTCGATGTGGCCAGCGATCGGATCACCGTCACAGATACCCTCACAGGTGATGTCAGACAAATAATTGCAGAGGGTGTCGACGCAGAAGACATCTCCTTGCTGATACTGTAGCGACGCAACCCGTTCTGGGGAGGATCATGCGATATTTTGACCAGGAAGCATTGCAACTTTCGTCATCAGGACCTCCTCGTTTCGTCGTCCACTGAATTCATTTCCGCCAATCTGCTCGAAGTCGTGCACGTCGAGCGCGCACCTCTTGAAAGTTGATAAGGTAGATGCGGCTTCGCAATGTGCCAGACTGGCTTTCTTGGGAGCCAGAAAAAATGCAAGAACGCATCGATGATGTGGTCAGCCTGGAGTTGAAGAGACAGGCAGCGCAAAGAAAAGGCTAACCCGCTTGGCAGTCGCCGGGAGCTCGACCTTACCCTCGCAGAACATTCGCCAGGTCACGCTCATGTAGCGACCGAATAGGTTGTCTCACATTTGATCTCGAGGCACAAAGCCACCGACATACGCCAGAGGCTGGTAGTAACCACTTATAATCAATTGATATTTTGGTGCGGGCGGTGGGAGTCGAACCCACACGGGCATACGCCCAACAGATTTTAAGTCTGGTATGTCTACCATTCCATCACGCCCGCATCTGGCGTTGTTCTTCAATCTCAGTTCCCGGCATATATCCGGCTAGAAACAGCTTATTCGTCACAACACCTTGTTTCGTATGCCTATTTCAGAACGGACGCAAGGATTTCAGGTCTCGCATGTCGACCGCTCCATCACGCCGACACACCACCGTGTTAGGCAATCTATGCAGGCACCTCAAGCCCGAGATTAGATATCTTCGCCTTTCGGGGCGAGGGGTCCCCCTTTGGCCAGAAGCGCGCGTTCAGAGAGCCACGGGTTGTTCTTTAGTGCGGCCTGAAGCTGTGTCCGCGCTTCGGCGATCTGACCCAGTTGCATGAGTGTCAGGGCGCGGCCGGATTGGGCGCCAACGTGGTCCGGCGACAGGTCAAGTGCGGCATCAAGATCAACCAAAGCCGCGTCATAATCCGCGCGCAAATAGCTGATAAAGGCGCGCTGGTTGTATCCTTCGGCGTAAGCGGGGCAATAGGCGACAAGCCGGTCAAAGCTGTCATAGGCTCCGGCAAAATCATAGTTGCCACGCTGGCGCATTCCGCGATCGAGGGCCGTCTGCGCCCTTTCATCCGGGGCGCGCAGCCACACCTCCCACATCTTGTCCGACACGGCCCGGCCCGCGCGTTCATCAGGAGCTGCGTTTGCGGCGGACCGAAGCGTCGCCAACTCTTCCGAAAAATCGCCCGCAGGCGGGCATGTGTCGGCGAAAACGGGGGCCGCGAAGACCGCAAGGATAAGTGCAAGTTTCATACCTTAGAGAATGTAGCGTCGAGACCATAGGTCAAGCCTCGTCCGCCGCCGGTCAGTCAATCCCGGGCAACATCACTTCCTTGACCGCTTCCATTGCGACGAAAGTGGATGTCGCAGCCACATGCGGCAACGTCGAAATCACATCGCCGAGAAATGCGCGATATTGGGCCATGTCCCGGGTTCTGATCTTGAGCAAATAATCGAAGTTCCCTGCAATCATATGGGCTTGCTCGATCTGCGGTACTTTCCGCACAGCGGCGTTGAACGCCCGCAAGGCCGCATCTCTGGTATCGCTCAAGCGGACTTCAACAAAAGCCACGTGATCCAGACCAAGCGAAATGGGGTCAAGCAATGCCCGATATCCCATAATGACGCCGCTGCTTTCCAACCGACGCAACCGCGCCTGTGTCGGAGATTTTGACAGGCCGATCCGCACTGCCAGATCCGTGATGCTCATCCTGCCGTCTTCGGCCAAGGCGGAAAGAATCGCCTGATCAAGCTTATCCAGCTGTGACAGATCGATTGAATTGTTTTTTGGCATATTTTTGCTCATTTGACCTGCACGATCCTATGTATTCAACGATACCGCCCGTTGTATCGTTGATATACTGGGAAAAATGGAAAAGGAACTAATCATGGACCGCACTGCTGTTTCCGACCTCGCCCTGGATCTTGATGCGGGCATGTATGCTGACGCCGAGGCGACGCTTGCCGACCTGGTCGATGTGGCCGCCCTCAGCCCCGACGACCGCGCCCAAATCTGCGCCAAAGCGGCCAAATTGGTGACGGCCATCCGCACCACGGCAGCGCCTGGATTGATGGAGGTGTTTCTGGCCGAATACGGCCTGTCGACGGACGAAGGCGTTTCGCTGATGTGTCTGGCCGAAGCTTTGCTGCGGGTCCCCGACGCCGACACGATCGACGCCCTGATCGAAGACAAGATCGCCCCGTCGGACTGGGGCAAACACCTTGGACACTCGACTTCGAGCCTTGTGAATGCGTCAACATGGGCGCTGATGCTGACCGGCCGGGTGCTCGACGACGAACAACCAGGTCCGATCAAGCACCTGCGTGGCGCCATCAAACGGCTGGGTGAACCGGTGATCCGCAGCGCCGTGAGCCGCGCCATGAAGGAAATGGGCCGCCAATTCGTTCTGGGCGAAAACATCGTCTCTGCCATGGACCGCGCTGCGGGGATGGAGGCCAAAGGGTACACTTATTCCTACGACATGCTGGGCGAGGCCGCGATCACCGAAGCCGATGCACGGCGCTATCACCTCAGCTACAGCCGCGCGATCTCGGCGATTGCGAATGCGTGCACCCATGACGACATCCGCGCCAATCCCGGGATTTCCGTCAAGCTGTCGGCCTTGCATCCCCGCTATGAACGGGCGCAAGAGGATCGCGTGTTGCGCGACCTGGTGCCACGGTTGCGGTCGCTGGCCCTGCTGGCAAAATCTGCGGGCATGGGTCTGAACGTCGATGCCGAAGAAGCGGACAGGCTGTCCATCTCGCTTCAGGTCATCGAAGCCGTGATGTCGGAGGATGCCCTCGCAGGATGGGACGGCTTTGGCGTCGTGGTGCAGGCCTTTGGTCCACGTGCGGGCACCGTCATCGACACGCTCTACGATATGGCCGCGCGCTATGACCGGCGCATCATGGTGCGCCTCGTCAAGGGGGCCTATTGGGACACCGAGATCAAGCGTGCGCAGGTCGAAGGCATTAATGGCTTCCCTGTCTTTACCCGCAAAGCGGCCACAGACGTCTCCTATATCGCAAATGCCCGCAAATTACTGGGCATGACCGACCGGATCTATCCGCAGTTCGCGACCCATAACGCGCACACGGTGTCGGCGATCCTGCACATGGCGGGCAACCAACCCTATGAGTTCCAGCGCCTGCACGGTATGGGCGAAGCGATGCACAATATCGTGCTGCGCGAAAACAGCACGCGCTGCCGGATCTATGCGCCCGTCGGTGCGCACCGCGACCTGTTGGCCTATTTGGTGCGCAGGCTGCTGGAAAACGGGGCCAACTCGAGCTTTGTGAACCAGATCGTGGACGAGACCGTGCCAGCCGAAGTGGTTGCGGCCGATCCGTTCGAGATGCTGAACGACAACGCCGTGGTCATTCCAACAGGCCCGGACCTGTTTGCGCCAGAGCGGCGCAATTCGGCGGGCTTCGATCTGAGCCATGCACCGACATTGGCACAGATCGAAATCGCGCGCGCGCCATTCGCCACCAAACAATGGCATGCCACGCCGTTGACCGTTTCACCAACAGATGGATCCACACGTGACGTGATAAACCCGTCCAACCCAACCGATCAGGTTGGTACGGTCGCGGATGCGACGCCTGAGGATGTCACGCAGGCCTATGCCGATGCGGCGCCTTGGGATGCGTCTGCCGACCAGCGCAAGGCCATTTTGATGGCGGCTGCCGATCTCTACGAAGCCAACTTTGGCGAACTCTTCGCGCTCTTGTGCCGCGAAGCGGGCAAGACCCTGCCCGATGCCGTGGCCGAATTGCGCGAAGCGGTGGATTTCCTGCGCTATTACGCCACTCAAGCGGATGGCACAGCCCCTGCCGGGACGTTCGTCTGTATCTCTCCATGGAACTTCCCTCTGGCCATTTTCACGGGTCAGATTGCCGCTGCATTGGCCGCGGGCAACGCCGTTTTGTCCAAGCCGGCGGAACAGACGCCGCTGATCTCGCATTTTGCCGTAACGCTGTTGCAAAAAGCCGGGGTCCCAGTAAGTGCGCTGCAACTTCTGCCCGGTGATGGCAGCATCGGTGCCGCGTTGACATCGGATGGCCGCACCAATGGCGTCGCCTTCACCGGATCAACCGCAACCGCCTTGCGCATTCGGTCCAGCCTGGCCGAGCACGCAGCCCCCGGCACGCCGCTGATCGCGGAAACGGGCGGGTTGAACGCGATGATCGTCGACAGCACCGCCTTGCCCGAACAGGCCGTGCGCAGCATCGTTGAAAGCGCGTTCCAATCCGCAGGCCAGCGCTGCTCTGCCCTGCGCTGCCTCTATGTGCAGGAAGACATCGCAAAGCCCTTCATCGAAATGCTGACCGGAGCGATGGACGCGTTGGTGGTTGGCGCGCCCTGGTCGCTGTCCACAGACGTCGGCCCCGTCATCGATGCAACGGCAAAGGCCGGGATCGACGCACATATCGAAACCGCCAGCGCTGACGGGCGGGTTTTGCACCAGTTGAAATCACCAAGCGACGGCACCTATGTGGCCCCGACCCTGATCAAGGTTAACGGGATCGGCGATATGCAGCGCGAAATCTTCGGCCCGGTCCTGCATCTGGCGACCTTCAAGTCGAAAGATCTCGACCGGGTCATCGACGATATCAACGCCACCGGCTACGGACTGACCTTTGGCCTGCACACCCGCATTGACGACCGCGTCCAACATGTGGCTGACCGGATCAAGGCAGGCAATATCTATGTCAACCGCAACCAGATCGGCGCCATCGTCGGCAGCCAACCCTTTGGCGGTCTCGGTCTGTCCGGCACCGGACCCAAGGCCGGCGGACCCGATTACCTGATGCGCTACCGCGCTGCCGCTCCATCGGGCGCGGCGTCAAATTGGACATCGAAAGCTGCGCTGCCTGCACTTCCGGCGTCCAAAATCACGACGCAACGCGACGTCGCGTTGCCCGGACCGACAGGCGAATCGAATGTGCTGAGCCATCACGCCAAACCCGCGTTGCTGTGCATTGGACCGGGCGCAGAAGCAGCGAAAGCGCAAGCAGACGCAATTCGGGCTCTGGGCGGTCACGCCGTCATGGCAACCGGGAATATCGCGCCGCACGACCTGACCACAGGCCCGGCCTATGGTGGCGTGATCTGGTGGGGAGACATGGACACGGCCAAGGCCATGGAACAGGCGCTCGCCGCCCGCAAAGGCCCTATCATCGCGCTGATCACCGGCCAGCCCGACCGGGCGCATGCCTTGAACGAGCGGCACATCTGCGTCGATACAACAGCGTCCGGCGGGAACGCGGCGCTGCTGGGCGCGGCCAGTTGATGGTGATAACCGCGCGCCTGTAACCCACCAGAAGCCGAGGCCGGAGCGCCTCGGCTTCTGTTTTTCAAAACTCTGACGTCTTCAAATCAGGCGTCGAAACTTACGTTGATTTTCAAGTCGTGCGCCGCCCCGAACTCAGCTCGATTGAGCAGCAAAATCGACGTCCTCAGTGGCGGGACACGCTCTGCGGAGCCACCTGACCGGACAACCGCTTGACGCCGTTCCACCAATGAACCAGCGTGCAACAATGTTTCCGATCCGCGATCATAATCCATCCGGGCGCACGCCTTACATGACCTACCTTTTGATGGCCATAAACGTCGCCGTCTTTCTCAGCTATATTGGACTGTTTGAGAATCCACGCGGCCTGGACTTGTTTTTTTCGCAGTACGGAACAATCCCCGGACGGCTGACATTGGGCGGAGGTTACGAAACTCTGCTGACATCCATGTTCCTCCATGGCGGTTGGATGCATCTGGCGGGCAACATGCTGTTTTTGTATATTTTTGGCGACAACGTCGAAGGCGAAATGGGCCATGGACCATTCCTCGGTTTCTACATCTGCACAGGGATTCTGGCCGGGCTCATACATGTGATCTCCGCCCCCTATTCCGCCGTCCCGACGGTCGGTGCGTCCGGTGCGATTGCAGGCGTGATGGGCGGATACCTGTTGCTGTTTCCAAGAGCGCGCGTCGATATTCTGCTGATCCTGATCGTGTTCATCCGGGTGTTCCCGATCCCGGCCTGGATCATGTTGATGGTCTGGTTCGGCATGCAGTTCATCGGTGGGGCTGCGTCCAACCCGGACGAAGGCGGCGTCGCCTATTGGGCCCATACCGGAGGGTTTATCGCCGGGCTGATCCTGACGATTCCGCTCTGGCTCAAGCGCGGTGGTCCTGCATTCTGGCGACGCACGCACGGACGACCCCCACACCCCGAAGCGCGGTATGCGCGCTCGAGCATCCCCAAGGTGCGGCGATGAAAGCCAGCTGCCATTGCGGAGCCGTCGTGCTCGACGTCACCCTGACGGAGGGCTTGGCCTCTGCCGCCCGATGCGATTGCTCGTTTTGCCGCAGGCGCGCGGCCCCTGCAGTGACCGTGTCAAAAGACAGCGTGCAAATTGTGCAAGGGGCGGACAGTCTGACTCTGTACCAGTGGGGCACGAAAACAGCGCGTCACCATTTCTGCAAAATCTGCGGCATCTACATGTTCCATAATCAGCGGGCCGATCCGACCAAGGCCGGGGTCAACATGGGAACGCTCGAAGGCGTCAACCCCGCAGACCACGAACCGATCCGCTGTAACGACGGGGTCAACCACCCATCAGACCGCAAGGACTGAAACGCACCGGCTGACACAAGCGGCAAACAAAACATGGCGTCTGGCCGCATCGCGGCCAGTCCGTTGGATCAGACCCGGATGATCTTGGCGAGGTGCGCGAACATCGGCTCATTGGCACAGATGATTTCGCCATCCTCCAGCATATTGTTGCCAAGCGTCAAAGGCTCGACAAGCCCGCCTGCCTCTTTCACGATCAGCAGACCCGCCGCGATGTCCCAGGCGTTCAACCGGCGCTCCCAATAGCCATCATAGCGGCCCGCCGCCACATAAGCCAGATCCAGCGCCGCAGCACCGAAACGGCGCACACCGGAACAGACCGGCATCAGACGCGCCAATTCCTTCAGGGTCTCCGGCAGATCGGAGCGCCCGCCAAAGGGTAGACCCGTCGAAAAGAGACCTTCGATCATCTTCGTGCGGCCCGACACACGCAGACGCGTATCATTCATGAATGCGCCCTGCCCTTTCTCGGCAAAAAACATCTCGTCCTTGGCTGGATCATAGACGACCCCCGCGACGACATTGCCCTTATGCTCCAACGCAATGGAAACAGCCCAATGCGGCAATCCATGCAAAAAATTGGTGGTGCCATCGAGCGGATCCACAATCCAGCGCCGTGTCGGGTCTTCGCCGTCCTCTTCGCCGCCCTCTTCGGCCAGCCAGCCATAGGTGGGACGCGCGGTGCGCAACTCTTCACGGATGATGGCCTCGGCGGCAATGTCCGCTTTGGAAACAAAGTCACCCGGCCCCTTGGAGGACACCTGGAGGTTTTCGACCTCACGGAAGTCCTTGACCAGCGACCGGCCGGCTTTGCGCGCGGCCTTCATCATGATGTTAAGATTTGCGCTGCCTTGCATGGGGTCGCTCCGAAAGGATATGGGATCAGACGCGCGCTATACGCCGCATGGGTGCCCTTGCCAAGAGGCGGCCGGGCCCGCAGCACCCGCAGACCCGTAATTTGGAAAAACAGAATGCCGCAGTGCCTTGGAACAATGCCGGTCAAGTTCGCGTATGCGACCGACAAACTGCACTGCCCCCACTCCACCCGCTTTGCAAATTTCAAAACACGGCACTTGCGATAAAAGTATGTGCCCAACCGCTGAACAAGATACACAGTCCAAATGACGCACCCAGCAACTGCAGAGGACCCCTCATGACCGATCAAATGCAACACATCACCCTGGCCAGCCGCCCGAACGGGGCACCGGTGCCGGACAACTTTGCGCTCGAAACCTGCGCGGTTCCCACGCCAAAGGACGGCGAGGTGCTGGTGCGTGTTCACTACATGTCGCTTGATCCCTACATGCGTGGGCGCATGGATGACGCAAAGTCCTACGCAGCACCGGTGCCCATCGGCGGCACGATGGAAGGCGGCGGTGTCGGCAAGGTTATCCAATCCAAGGCCGACGGTTTCGAACCCGGCGATTATGTATTCGGCATGCTGGGCTGGGCCACCCATGCCATCCAACCCGCCAAAATGCTGCGCAAGATTGACCCCGACATCGTCCCCATCACCACGGCACTCGGCGTCTTGGGCATGCCCGGCTTTACCGGCTGGCACGGATTGATGGAATATGGTCGCCCAAAGGCAGGTGAAACGCTTGTAGTGGCGGCAGCGACCGGCCCTGTGGGATCCATGGTCGGGCAACTGGCAAAGTCTCTCGGCCTGCGCACGGTCGGAATCGCCGGTGGCGCTGACAAATGCGCGCTCGCCACTGATACATTCGGCTTCGACGCCTGTCTCGACCACCGGGCCCACGACGATGCCCGCAGCCTGCGCGCCGCGGTCAAGCAGGCCGCCCCCGATGGGATCGACATTTATTTCGAAAACGTGGGCGGTAAGGTGCTCGAAGCCGTTATGCCCCTGATGAACCCCTTCGGACGAATTCCCGTCTGCGGCATGATCTCGTGGTACAATGCGGGCGGTCTGGGGGCAGGAGCCGACGCGCCCATGTCAGCACCTGCGCTGTGGCGACCCATTCTGGTCAATTTCCTCAACGTACAAGGTTTCATCATCTCAAACCACTGGAACCAGTATCCGACATTTCTGACCGAAGTGACGCCCAAGGTGATCCGTGGCGATATCAAGCTGGTCGAAGACATCGCCGAAGGGCTGGAAAACGCGCCGGAGGCTTTCATTGGCCTGCTGCAAGGCCGCAACGTCGGCAAACAGATCGTCAAAGTGATCTGACGCGATCCGGGTCGGCGGGCGGGCGCCTTTCGCGACAGCGAAACAGAGCCGCACGTCGACGCGCGCCCCGGTGATTTGGCAAACCGTTCAGACAGCCTGCAGTTTTCGCGCCTCGTCACGTGCCAAGGCAATCAGCTTTTCCATGTAAGGCTTGTCCCGGTCCTCACTGCGCACCGCAGCATAGAGGCTACGGGTCAGGCCCTTCTTTGTCAGAGGGCGGGTCACGTAATCGCTGGAATATTTTACCTCACGTACCACCCAATCCGGCAGCACGGACACCCCACGATTTGACGCGACCAACAGCAAGATCACCGCTGTCAGCTCCGCCTGGCGCACGGCTGCCGGTTCCACCTTGGCCGGTATCAACAACTGACTGAATACATCCAGACGAGACCGCTCCACCGGATAGGTGATCAGGGTCTGATCCCGAAAATCCTCCGCCTCGATAAAGGGCTTCTGCGCCAGGGGGTGCACACTGGCGGCCACGAAAACAGGTGCGTAATCAAACAGTTCGATGAACTCGATCCCCGGCAGATCTTCCGGATCGGACGACACCACCAAATCCACTTCTTCCTTCAACAACGCAGGCAATGCGTCAAAGGCCAGCCCCGGACGGATATCGACATCCACATCCGGCCAGGCGCGGCGAAACGCTTCCAACACCGGAAACAGCCATTCGAAACAGGCATGGCACTCGATCGCGATATGCATCCTGCCGGTCGATCCGTCGCGCAGTGACGAAAACTCGTCCTGCATCGCCTCGACTTGCGGCAATATCTGCTCGGCCAGACGCAAAAGGCGTAAGCCCGCGGCAGACAGCTTCAAGGGTTTGGATCGCCGCACGAACAACTCGACACCGGCCTGCGCTTCCAATCCTTTCACCTGATGGCTCAGCGCGGATTGGGTGATATGCAGGCGCTCCGCCGCACGTGCCAGCCCGCCCTCATCGTGAATGGCCTTGATCGTGCGCAGGTGGCGAAACTCAATATGCATGCGAGACTCATGTTTATGATGAAAGTTATGAATTTGCCTCATCATACTAAACCGGTCATACTCGAAACAACCCCAAAGGAGTCGCCATGACCGCCCTGTCTTTTGAAACCTTCCCGCCAAAATCGCTCGATGCTTCGTTTCACTTGTGGGACACGGTGCAAGCCCTCAGCCCGCTGGAGCCGCGATTTATCTCGGTCACCTACGGTGCAGGCGGCTCGACGCAGGCCCTGACGCAGGAAGCCGCCCAAACGCTGCGCAAGACATCCGGTCTGCCCGTTGCGGCGCATCTGACATGCACCGGACAAAGCAAGTCGGACGTGCTGCGTACCGCCTCCCGCTTTGCGGCGTCGGGCATCAGCGACATCGTCGCGCTGCGCGGCGACGCGGAAAATGGCGGAGCCTTCACGCCCCATCCTGAAGGCTATGCCAACAGCGTTGAACTGATCGAAGCGCTGGCTAAGATGGGCAAATTCAACATCCGCGTCGGTGCATATCCTGACAGCCACCCGGACGCGGCTTCCATGGCGCAGAATATCGACTGGCTCAAAGCCAAGATCGATGCAGGTGCGTCCGAAGCGATCACACAATTCTTCTTTGAAGCGGACAGTTTCCTGCGGTTCCGCGATGCCTGTGCCGATGCCGGGATCACTGCACCGATCACGCCCGGGATCTTGCCGGTGGCAAACTGGAAGCGGGCAAAGGCCTTCGCGGATCGTTGTGGCACGCCCGTCGACGTGGTCACCGCAACCGCCTTCGACCGGGCAGAGCGCGAGGACCGGGCAGAGCTTTTCGCCCTGACCCATTGTGCCGACCTTTGCGATACACTGGTCAGCGAAGGGGTCGATGCGTTGCACTTCTATACGCTCAACCGCCCCGATCTGACGCTGAAGGTCTGCCGCGCATTGGGTTTGGTCCCTGCCGCGGCAATCCGCAACGTGGCGTAAGTTCAAAAGCGTTGGACCGATCGGTTTGACCAGCCTAGGCTTCGCTGAAATCTTCAGCGGAGCCATATATGCCCAGTGTCGCCCAATCGCCGTCTGATCTGCTGAGCCAGGATCAGGTTCTCGACCTTTCCGGCTTGGAGTTCATGCAGGGTATTCTTTCAGGTAACCTGCCCGCGCCGCCCATCGCGGCCACGATGGGCTATACCCTGCATCATGTCGCTGATGGCACCGTCACGTTTCGGGGCGCACCCCAATTCAACGTCACGAACCCGATGGGGACGGTGCATGGCGGGTGGTACGGCACATTGCTGGACAGCGCGATGGCGTGCGCCGTGATGACCAAAGTGCCCCGTGGCTCCGTGTACACAACGCTGGAATACAAGATCAATATCTTGCGCTCGATCCCTCTGGGGACAAGCATCGATTGTATAGGCATCGTCAATCACGCGGGGCGTTCAACCGGCGTTGCAACCGGAGAAATCAGGGGCACCGACGATGGCAAGCTTTATGCCACAGGCTCGACCACCTGCATTATCATGAACCTGAGGTAGCGCGCAGCCTGACGCTCAAAAGGATTGCCTCAGGGCGCGTCAAACCCCGCCTTGTGCCACAGGCGTTCGCTCCAGGACGGCACGTTTTCGGCTTGCGCCACGGACGGATGCACCCGCTCCGACGGGTCAAATCCGATCTTGCGGGCCCGGCGTGTGATGAACCAGCGGCCAAATCCTTTGAAAAGCCCGATCGAAGGCGCGCTTGCATCTTGCGGATAACGCGCCTGCCAGCCCTCCGGCAACGGCAACCCGCAGGCTTCGGCCTGCTCCAACATCCAGACCAATGGAATATTGGACAAGGGGCGCGACGCGTGCGCGCCAGACAATTGCCCGCCCACATCTCCGTGGGTGCCGCGAAACCACATCTGCACCAGATGGCCATTCCAGTTTGGCGGGGTTTCCCACATCACAGGCGCATAGGCGACACGGGTCTCGTTGCGCGCCAAGGCGTGAAACCCGTGTTTGACCGACTTGCCCAGGTGATGGTTGTGAAAGGCATGGCGCGGCGCGCTGTATCGCCAAAGCACCGGCATGTTCAGGCCCAGCGATTTGACGGTGTCCCAAACACCGATCATTTCTATCTCGACGCTTTGGTGGCAATGGGCCCGCGCAAAGATTTCGGCAGCGGGGGAACCAGGTGTACATTCGTAGTGCCGATAGATTTCGCGGATATTACGCACCGTTGCATGTTCGGTCTTTAACAAACCGACCATGTCGATCACACCGGCCAGCGAGCGGACCGCATAGGCGCCGCGCGAATAGCCCAGCAGGAATATGCGATCACCGGGGTGGTATCGCGAGGCAAGGTAGCCATAGGCGCGGCGGATCTGGCGGTTGATACCCCGACCAAAAAGGACATCTCCGGCGCGGCGCCAATGGGACCATTGCAGGCCCGGTTCATAATAAACGGACACAAGGCGGCCCATTTCGCCCAGCAGTTTGTAGGTCAGACCGGCGTTTGTTTCACAGCCCGACTTGAGCGACGACATGGTGCCGTCGAGAATAATGACATGGATTGTTTGACCGCGGGCCGGAGGGGCAACCTCCGGCAAAGCCTTTCCGAACCAGCCTTGCAGCCAGTGGGCAATGGTTTTATTCAGCCGCGATCTTAACATCTCCGATCAGTTCCCAGACCTTGGACGGCGTAAATGGCATATCTGCCTGCCGCACGCCGTGTTCCCACAGCGCATCCTGCACCGCGTTCGACACGGCCGCCAATGCGCCAACCGTTCCGGCTTCTCCGCACCCTTTCATGCCCATCACGTTGGCGGTAGAGGGCACAGGCTCGGATGTGAATCCAATCATGGGCACGTCATCGGCGCGAGGCAAGGCATAGTCCATGAACGATGCCGTGAGCAGTTGGCCATCCTCGTCAAAGATTACATGCTCGGTCAAGGCCTGACCAATACCCTGCACGACACCGCCATGTACTTGACCTTCGGCGAGCATCGGATTGATAAGATTACCAAAATCGTCAACGACCACATAGCGGTCCACGCGGGTCACGCCGGTCTCCGGATCGATCACGACTTCACAGACGTGGCACCCGTTGGGAAAGCTGCGGGCCGCAAGTGTGACGCGCTGCTCGTGCACCAGCAGGTCGTCTCGGCCCTTTTCCCGGGCCAGTTCGGCGACCTCGAGCATGGTCGGCGTCATGTTGGATCCATCGGCGCGGAACCGTTCGTCATCAAAGCTGATGTCGGCCGCAGGTACGCCCATCTCCTCTGACAGAAAGGCGGTGAACGCCTCTCTCATGGCCTCGACCGTATAGATCGTGGCGTTGTTCTGAACCGTCACGGACCGCGACCCTCCGGTGCCGCCACCGGTTTTGATCTTGTCACTGTCGCCCTGCACCACGTCAATCATATCGGCTGGAATACCCGTCTGGTCGCTGAGGAACTGGGCATACACCGTCTCGTGCCCCTGCCCGTTCGATTGCGTCCCGACATAGATGTTCACGCGGCCCGCCTCGGTGTACTCAACCTTGGTGGTTTCGGAGGGATCGCCCAGAATGCTTTCGATGTAATAACACAGACCGATCCCGCGCAGCATACCACGGTCGGCATCTGCCGCCTTACGCGCGACGTAACCAGCGATATCCGCCTCACGCTCGGCCCGGCTGAGCACTTTGTCAAAGTCACCGACGTCATAGGTTTCGCCCGTCGCCGCTTTGTAGGGGAATTGGTCGGGCTTGATGAAGTTGATGCGGCGCAACTCCAGCGGATCGACCCCCAATTCGCGCGCGGCGCGGTCCATTGCCCGCTCAAGGATATAGATCGCCTCGGGTCGGCCCGCCCCGCGATAGGCGTCAACCTGCGTGGTGTTGGTGTAATAGCCGATGGAGCGCAGATAGGTCGTCTGCACGTCATAAACCCCCATCAGAACACGCGAAAACAGCTGTGTCTGGATGGCTTGGGCGAATTGCGAATTATACGCGCCCATGTTTGCCTTGTTCAGCACGCGGTAGGCGGTGATCTTGTGGTTTTCGTCAAAGGCCAGTTCGGTGAGCGAGGTCAGATCGCGGCCCGCATTATCCGACAGCATCGCCTCGGTGCGTTCTGACATCCAGCGTACCGGGCGGCCCAGATCGCGGGTGGCATGGGCCAGCACGAAGTATTCGGGGTACATCATCCCCTTCATGCCAAAACCGCCCCCGGTGTCGGGGTTGGTGACGCGAATATCATCCGCCGGAATTTTCAGGACCTCGGCCAACTGGTCCTTGGGGCCCCAAACGCCCTGACCGTTGATCGCAATATGCAAGCGGTCGCCTTCCATCTCGGCATAACAGCCACGCGGCTCCATCGAGTTCACGATGATCCGGTTGTCGCCCACATCGAGGCTCACCACACGCGCCGCTGCGGCAAAAGCCGCATCAGTCGCGGCCTCATCGCCCATGTGCCAGTCATAGGCCACGTTGTCCGGCGCGACGTCGTGGATCGTCTCTCCACCTGCTTCGATATCCATCTTGGCGGGCAAATCGTCATACTCGAGCAGGATCAATTCGGCGGCGTCCCGCGCCTGGCTCAGGGTGTTTGCAAGGATCATCGCAACGGGTTCACCCACAAAACGCAGTTTGCCCTTGGCCAGAATGGGACGTTCGGGTGCTGCGCCATCTGTCCCGTCGCGATTCTTCATCGTCGCACCGCGCATCCCAAGCTTGAGGCCCGCCGCTTCAAGATCAGCGGCGACATAGACGGCATGCACACCCTCCGCCTCTCTGGCATCCGTGACATCCAGCCCGGTGATGACCGCATGGGCCACGGGCGAACGAAAAACGAATGCCTGCAACGCATTCGCCGGCGCGATGTCATCGACATACCGGCCTTCTCCGGTCAAAAACCGAACGTCTTCTGTACGTTTGACAGGTTGGCTTTTTCCGAACTTTTCCATGACTGGGCTCCTTGGCGGGCATAGGGCATCTGTTGGGCCGAACGTAGCGGTTGGTGGCCGCGTGTCCAGTCAAAGACACTGCATAAGTCTATGAACATGCGTCACGATAGGTTGCGTGATAGGGGGATCTGTTTCCATCACCTGATACCCTGATGCCATGTCGGGAATGACAGGCAAATGACGAAGCTTTGCACGCCACGCGGTGTGATGGACTTGCACGTCATCACGGCACAGCAGCAAGGTCACAGGGTTGGGTGTCGCCTCCGCGCGTTCACTGGAAGACGCAGGGACGAAGCCCAAAACCCCCCTTTCCTTCATCCTTCCCCCCCGGTATCTCACGGCGTAACTGACAAAGGGGACAGCGCCATGGCACTGGGAAAATTCAACGCCGCCGAAGTCGAGGCACGCATCTACGCCGACTGGGAAGCAAATGCCTGTTTCAAGGCCGGAGCGAATGCACGTGATGGCGCGTCCAGCTATGCGATCATGATCCCGCCGCCCAACGTCACGGGCGTTCTGCACATGGGCCATGCGTTCAACAATACCTTGCAGGATATCATGATCCGCTGGCACCGCATGCGCGGCTTCGACACCCTGTGGCAACCCGGTACCGATCACGCGGGCATCGCGACACAGATGGTGGTTGAACGCCGTCTGGCCGAGCAAAACCAACCCAGCCGGACGGAACTGGGACGCGAAGCATTCACCGCCAAAGTCTGGGAATGGAAGGCCGAAAGTGGCGGCACGATCGTGGATCAACTCAAGCGCCTCGGTGCGTCCTGCGACTGGTCGCGCGAAGCCTTCACCATGTCCGGTGCCCCCGGTGCGCCTGCGGGCGAAGAGGGCAATTTCCACGACGCCGTGATCAAGGTCTTTGTCGAGATGTACAAAAAGGGCCTGATCTATCGCGGCAAGCGGTTGGTGAACTGGGACCCCCATTTCGAAACAGCGATCTCTGATCTTGAGGTCGAGAATGTTGAGACACCCGGCCACATGTGGCACTTCAAATATCCGCTCGCGGGGGGCGAGACCTATACCTATGTGGAAAAGGACGAAGACGGGAATATCACGCTGGAAGAAGAGCGCGACTATATCTCGATCGCGACGACCCGGCCCGAAACCATGCTTGGCGACGGTGCAGTTGCGGTTCACCCATCCGATGAACGTTATGCGCCAATTGTCGGGAAACTCTGTGAAATCCCGGTCGGCCCAAGAGAGCACCGCCGCCTGATCCCGATCATCACCGACGAATATCCGGACAAGGATTTCGGTTCCGGTGCGGTCAAGATCACCGGCGCGCATGATTTCAACGACTATCAGGTCGCCAAGCGCGGCGGCATTCCGATGTACAACCTGATGGACAGCCAGGCCCGGATGCGCGCCGACGGCAAAGCCTATGCCGAAGAGGCGGCAACGGCCCAAGCCATCGCCAACGGCGCGCAAACCTTTGGTGAAGCCATGATCGCGGCCATGAATATGGTCCCCGAGGAATATCGCGGTCTGGACCGCTTCGAAGCCCGTAAACGCGTTGTGGCCGACATCACCGCCGAAGGCCTCGCCGTGATGGAAACGGTCACGACCACGGATGCGGACGGAAATGACGTCACCGAGATCCGGCCCTTTGTCGAGGCCAAGCCGATCATGCAGCCCTTTGGCGACCGGTCCAAGGTTGTGATCGAGCCGCTGCTGACGGATCAATGGTTCGTGGACACCGACAAGATTGTCGGCCCGGCACTGGATGCTGTGCGCAATGGTGACGTCAAAATCATGCCCGAAAGCGGCGAAAAGGTCTATTTCCACTGGCTCGAAAACATCGAACCCTGGTGCATTTCCCGGCAGTTGTGGTGGGGCCACCAGATCCCGGTCTGGTATGGGTTCGATCTCGCCTCGCATGGGGTTTACGACGATGAAGGCGATGGTGCCTTGGATATGGTCGAGCTGGGTCGATTGTTGTCGGATCAAACACTGCGAGACGGCGACCATCACGACCATTGCGCGCCAAGCTTTGACGAAGTCAAAGCGCAGTTCATGGATGTCCTTGCAGGGCTTCCAACGCCTCTGAACCATGCTCAGGTAGTCGAAGTCGAAGACAAACACGCAGGCGAACATGCGCTTGCGGCCAGTCTTGCGGAATATGCGCTGTCCCAGGACCCCACACATCTGATCTACCCGGTTTGGCGCGAAGCAGACGTGCTCGACACATGGTTCTCCTCCGGCCTCTGGCCCATCGGGACCCTCGGCTGGCCGGAAAACACCCCGGAACTGGCAAGATACTTCCCGACCTCCGACCTCATCACCGGGCAGGACATCCTGTTCTTCTGGGTTGCCCGGATGATGATGATGCAATTGGCGGTGGTGGACGACATCCCCTTCAAAAACGTCTACCTGCACGGCCTCGTCCGCGACGCCAAGGGCAAGAAGATGTCGAAATCCACGGGCAACGTGGTCGACCCGCTCGACCTGATCGACGAATACGGCGCCGATGCGCTGCGCTTTGCCTCCGCGGCGATGGCCTCGCTTGGGGGCACGCTCAAACTCGACACGCAAAGGATCGCAGGGTACCGCAACTTTGGAACCAAGCTCTGGAACGCCGCCAGCTATGGCGAGATGCGCGGCACGTTCGACGTGCCACACAGTGATGTTGTGCCTGAGACGCGCCATCCGCTCAACCGCTGGATCAAGGGCGAGATCGCAAAAACCCGCGAAACGGTGGATCAGGCGCTGACCGAATACCGCTTCAACGACGCGGCCAATACACTTTACGCGTTCACCTGGAACACATTTTGCGACTGGTATCTGGAATTCACCAAACCCATCTTTGATGAAGGGACGGAGGCCGAGAAAGCCGAAACCAAGGCAACATATGCCTGGGCACTGGATCAATGCCTGATCCTGTTGCACCCAATCATGCCCTTCATCACCGAAGAACTCTGGCAGCAGAAGACGCGCCCCAAAAAACTGATCCACGCAGATTGGCCCACCTTCACCACCGATCTGGTCGACGCAGGCGCCGATACAGAACTCAACTGGGTGATCCGACTGATCGAATCCATCCGCTCTGCGCGCGCACAGATGCATGTGCCCGCCGGTGCCTATGTTCCGCTGGTGGTCAAAGGGTTCGAAGACAAGGCCAAAGCCGCCTATGGTCGGAACGAGGCGTTGATCAAACGCTTTGCCCGGCTCGAAAGCCTGTCCGAGGTGGAGGACTTTCCCAAAGGCACGGTCGCCCTCGCTGTGTCGGGCGGCACATTCGGACTACCATTGGCGGAGGTCATTGACGTCAGCGCCGAAATCGAGCGATTGGAAAAAACGCTGGGCAAACTTGCCAAGGAACTCGGCGGCTTGCGCGGTCGGCTCAAGAACCCGAAATTCGCAGAAAGTGCTCCCGCCGAAGTCGTCGAGGAGACCAAGGCAAATCTGGCTCTGCGCGAAGAAGAAGACAGCAAGCTGAAAGCGGCCCTTGCACGCCTGCAGGAACTCGGCTGATCCGATCTTCATCTTGCCAGAAAAACTCCGGGGGAGGGCCGCAGGCCCGGGGGCAGAGCCCCTTTTTGAATGCACCCTCTCCTGCGCAACGTCGGCTCAAATGGACGCGAAGCCTTGGGCCCTCGCGCCGCTTGCGGTATCCTTCCGCCATGCTGCGCGCCTTGAGACACTTGATCGAACGCCAGATTGCCGAGATCCGAGACTTCAGAGGACCGCAACGGCTCCAAGGCGACAGCAATCCTTTGCCGCAAAGGTCCGCCCAAAAGGATACGGGCCAGTCCGCACGTTTACGCATGATGGCACAAGCGGGCGTGGTGCCCGAGGACTCCCCGCCAAAGCAAGTGTTGGTCAATGCCCGCCCGGCCTATGCCAACCTCATTGATCCAGATGAAAGATGTAAGCTGCGCTCTATTATTGCGCGTAAAGCTCGCAGACGATTTCCAGGATAGTCAGCGAGCAGTTTTTGCCGCGCGCCCATGAGAAGCGTTAAGAGGGGGCCAGCCCCCTCGCGCTGTCGCGCTCACCCCCGGGATTTTTCAGAACAGAGAAGGCCCGGCGAGCGTCTATTTGAAAACCGGGTCTCTTTTTTGGAACGTTGCTGCAACAACTTCCATTTGATCTGATTTGCCCAGCAACTCCGCCTGCACGCGGCTTTCTTCCAGCAGCACCTCCTTATGGGCAGAGGTTTCCGCATAGGCTATCAGGGCTTTGGCCGCGCGCAAGGCAGAAGGCGATTTTGTGGTCAGTGTCGTTGCCAATTCCATGGCCGCCGCAAGTGGGTCTTCGGCCAGTTCGGTAACCAGACCCCATGCTTCGGCCTGTGCCGCGGGGATCGGAGTGGCCGTGTATGTCAGTTTGCGCAGCACGTCTGACCGCACGAGCCGTGGCAACAGCACCATACCGCCCATGTCAGGCACGATGCCCCATTTCATCTCCATGACCGCGAGTTTTGCGTCAGGTGACGCGATCCGGATATCCGCACCCAGCGCCAGCTGCAGGCCCGCCCCATAGCATACACCGTGAATGGCTGCGATGACGGGCACCGGAACGCGGGTCCAGACCATCGCGACTTCTTGCCATTGATTGGTGGTGCCGTCGCCCAGTGTCCGCGGCATGAGCAGATCAACGGGGTCCTTGCCGATCATGGCCCCGAGACCACCGACGTCAATCCCGGCACAAAACCCCTCACCTTCTCCGGAAATCACGCAGACCCGCGCGTCAGAGGCCGCAACCTCAAGCCCTGCCGTAATCACCGCATCAATCATGGCCTGATCAACCGCATTCATCTTGTCCGGTCGGGTCAGACGGACATGGGCAATGTGGTTTTCGTACGTGACAGTCACGCGTGCGGTATCGGACATGGCGCAGGCTCCTTCTGGCTGCACCACACAAGCGCATCTTGCCGACGGGTACCAGAAAAACGTTGGGGCAAGGTCTTGTCCTTGACGCCCATGATCCGCGCCGCGCAAACTCTTGCTCCGACCCTGAGTGCGCGCTAGGCCTGTTGTCATGACAGATTTGCGCCTTACCCCGCTCGCCGCCAGCCTTCCCTCAACCGTGCCCTTTGTGGGGCCCGAAGCGCAGGAGCGCCTTCAGGGTCGTGCGTTTGCAGCCCGTCTTGGTGCAAACGAAAGTGTCTTCGGTCCGTCCCCCAAAGCAACAGCGGCCATGGCCGAGACAGATCAATGGAAATATGGCGACCCCGAAAGCTATGAATTACGCACTGCACTTGCCGCCCATTACGGCCTCGACATGTCTCACATCATGATCGGCGAAGGCATCGATGCGCTGCTGGGTTATCTGGTGCGTCTGTTTGTGGGCCCCGGGGACCATGTCGTGACATCGCTTGGGGCATATCCCACGTTCAACTACCATGTGGCCGGGTATGGTGGGACCTTGCACACTGTTCCTTATGTGAAGGACCACGAAGACCCCGCGAGCCTCTTTGCCACAGCAGCCGAAGTTGGGGCCAAGCTGGTCTATTTGTCCAATCCGGACAATCCGATGGGCACCTGGCACGATGCCGCAACTCTGGAAGCCGCATTGGATCACTTGCCCGACGGCTGTGTTCTGGTTTTGGACGAGGCCTATATCGAATGCGCCCCTGACGGCACGGCGCCTCGGATCGATCCGACGGATCCGCGTGTTATCCGGATGCGCACATTCTCGAAGGTCTACGGGCTGGCGGGAGCGCGGGTGGGCTATGCCATCGGGGCCGCGCCGATCATCGATGCCTTCAACAAGGTGCGCAATCACTTCGGCATGAACCGCAGCGCGCAGGCCGGTGCCTTGGCCGCGCTGGCCGATCAGGCCTATCTGTCTGATGTGGCCGCCCGGATTGAAGCCGCCAAGGCCCGCATCGCCACCATAGCCCATGAAAACGGATTGCAGGTGATACCATCCGCCACCAATTTTATCGCGATTGACTGCGGGGCGGATGGCGCATTTGCCAAGGCGGTACTGGAAGCGCTCATTGAAGAGGGCATTTTTGTACGCATGCCGTTTGCCGCGCCGCAAAACCGCTGCATTCGGATCAGTTGTGGAACCGACGCTGATCTGGATCTTTTTGCGGCGGCCCTGCCCGTTGCTTTGAAAGCTGCAAAA
The DNA here is from genome assembly GCF_019966495.1 of Tateyamaria pelophila. Taxonomy (GTDB): domain Bacteria; phylum Pseudomonadota; class Alphaproteobacteria; order Rhodobacterales; family Rhodobacteraceae; genus Tateyamaria; species Tateyamaria pelophila. The sequence goes on from NZ_JAIMIA010000039.1 coordinate 26,193, forward strand.
GGGGGCTGACAGCTGCGCCGCCCGTCCTATATTTTACATGACAGAGGTTTGTTCTGAGGTCGCCATGGACGATCACCGCTTGGGCACCGCGCCCAACTACACCAATGCCTGCATCGTCATGTTCGGTGTGAACATTGCCTGGGTGCTTGTTTTGATCTGGGCTATCTGGGGCCTTGTTGCTGCCGTCCTGTTGGGCTTCGGCGTCAACGTGTTTTTGGACCGCATACCTGTTTGGAAGGCCCGGCACGAAGCGGCCTCGATCCGGCGCGGCAAACCGCAATAGCAGGAAAATGGGGGCCAGCTCGCCGCCGCTGACGCGCCGTCCCCCGGGATTTTTCAGAACACAGAAGAAACCGGATCAGCCTTTGGCAATCACGGCCGCGGCCGCGTCCAGTGCACCGCGCCCGTGCGGGATATCAAGCGCGCAAAGCCCCGCCTCGATCCCGCCCAAAAGGCCCATGATCATGTGGCCGTTCACGTGGCCCATATGGCCCAGCCGGAAGAACCCGTGCCAGGATGGATCACCGGGCGGGGCCATGCCAAGACCGACGCCAAGCGTAAGCCCGAGGTGTTGCTCGACCCAATCGCGCAAGGCGGTTCCATTTGGAGCACCCAGGCGCAGGGACGTCACCGCGACGCTGCGATGCGCGGGGTCGGCCACGTTCAGTTCGAGGGGGCCATCGCTGCCCCACTCATCGCAGGCGGCCCAGACTGCCTGGGCCAGCATCGCATGGCGCCTCCAGACGGCTTCGATGCCTTCGGCGTGCAGCATATCCAACGCGGTACGCAGCCCGTAGAGGTGGTGCGTCGGGGCCGTTCCATTCCAATACATATAAAACTCTTCGGGGTTGGCGCGCGGCGTCCAATCCCAATAGCGGCTGACGCGTGGCATCGCGGCCCGTGCCTCCGCAGCCTTGTCATTAAAAAAGACGAACGCCATGCCCGGGGGAACCATCAGCCCCTTTTGGCACCCGGTCACCATGACATCGACGCCCCATGCGTCCATCTCAAACACATCGCAGCCCAAAGATGCGATGCAGTCGGCCATCAGCAACGCCGGGTGCCCTTCGGCGTCCAGGACCGCACGCAATGCGCTGATATCGCTTCGGACCGATGTCGACGTATCCACATGGACCGCCAGAACCGCTTTGATCCGGTGGTTTGCATCGGCGCGCAGGGCCTCAGCGATCCGCTCCATATCCATGGGCGCCCGCTTGCCGAAATCGATGATGTCGACCTCTGCCCCCTGCCCCTCGGCCATGTCGGCCCATCCGTGGGCGAACCGACCCGTGGCTGGCACCAGAACCCTGTCTCCGGGTGCGATGACATTGGCCAGCGCAGCCTCCCATGCGGCATGGCCATTGCCGATATACATTGCGACCTTACCGTTGGTCCGGGCCACACGCAGCAGGTCGGGGACGATGCTGGCCGTCATGTCGATCAATTGCCCCCCATAGATGTTTGGCGCGGGGCGGTGCATGGCCTGAAGCACGGCTTCGGGGATCACCGAGGGGCCCGGGATTGCCAGATAGGCACGGCCATGACCGGCGACGGGAAATGTGGACATTGGGAAGCTCCGCAAGACGAATGATGGGCGAACCCTAACGCGCTGCGGCGCCGCGTCAATCGGATGCCGGGCGCTTGCTCCGACAACGGGCGGGCGATAACCTCGGAGCCAGACTTCACCATCGGAGTGCGGCCACGGCTGCGCGTGATCCACCTCATGACAGCACATGAAACGCCCATCGCTGCCTCTGGCCCTTTGCTTGACTGGCTCTGGGTGACCTATCTGCGCCGTCACTTCGGAGCGGTGCTGGTGGCGATCGGGTTCATGGCGATTGAAGGGTCAATGCTGGGAGCGCTCAGCTATATGATGCAGCCCATGTTCGACAGCGTGTTCGTCGCAGGCGATGCGGGCATGCTGATCTGGGTCGGTGTCGTGCTGGTCGGCATCTTTGTCGTGCGCGCCGTGTCGTCCGTCGTGCAAAAGGTGCTGTTGACCCGGATCACGCAGAAAACCGCTGCAGCGCTGCGCATGGACCTGCTGGAGCGGACAATGCTGCAAGACGGCAGCTTTCATATGTCCCATCCGCCCGGGTTCCTGATCCAACGGGTACAATCGGACGTCAATGTGGTGGGTGACGTGTGGCGCGCCATTGTCACAGGTCTCGGACGTGATTTCATCGGGTTGATCATTCTGCTGGGCGTCGCGATCAGCGTCGATTGGGTCTGGGCGTTGCTGGCCTGCATCGGCATTCCTTTGCTGGTGCTACCTGCTGCCATGGCGCAGCGTATTGTACGCCAAAATGCCAGCGAAGCCCGCGATCTGGGGGCCGCCCTGTCGACCCGATTGGATGAGGTGTTTCATGGGATCGTCCAGATCAAACTGAACGCCCTCGAAGCCTATCAATCGCGCCGCTATCGCACGTTGACGGACCGGTTCGTTGAAACGGAAGTCAAAGCTGCTTTTGGCGGAGCGGCCATTCCTGCGATGATCGACATCGTTTCGGGCATCGGGTTCATGGCTGTTATCCTTTATGGCGGGGCCGAGATCATTGCCGGTGAAAAGACCATCGGCCAGTTCATGACATTTTTCACCGCCATTGGCTTTGCCTTTGACCCGTTGCGGCGGCTTGGGGCCATCTCTGGCCAGTGGCAGCAGGCCGCTGCCGCCATCGAACGGATCAAGGCATTGCTGGAAGCCCCGTTGGCGCTGAGATCACCGGTTGCACCTGTGGCCGCCCCAACCGGAACGCCGGAGATCACGTTGCAAGACGTCTCTTTCAGCTATGGCAATGCGCTGGTGTTGAAAGACGTTTCATTCGTGGCGCGCGCTGGCGAGACAACGGCATTGGTAGGCGCGTCCGGGGCTGGAAAATCTTCGATCTATAACGTTTTGACCCGGTTGATCGATCCGCAAAGCGGCACGGTCCGACTGGGTGGTGTGGCCACGACGGAAATGGCGCTCGACGCCTTGCGAAGCTTGTATTCGGTGGTGACGCAAGACGCGCTGCTCTTTGACGATACGTTGCGCGAAAACATCTTATTGGGCCGCACCGACGTGAGCGATGCGCGCCTCGCCGAGGTGTTGAAGTCGGCCCATGTGTCCGACTTTTTGCCACGTCTCCCCGCCGGTCTCGATACGCTTGTTGGCCCAAGGGGCTCGGCCCTGTCAGGGGGTCAACGGCAGCGTGTTGTCATTGCTCGGGCCTTGTTGCGTGATACCCCGATCCTGCTGCTGGACGAGGCCACATCGGCCCTGGACGCACAGTCGGAAAAGATGGTGCAGGATGCGCTTGCGCATTTATCGGCGGGACGCACGACGCTGATCATTGCCCATCGGCTGTCGACCATCCGAAACGCGGATCAGATTGTGGTCATGGACCACGGCGAGGTCAAGGATCGCGGCACGCATGCTGAATTGATGGACAGGGGCGGTATTTATGCAGATCTTTATCGGTTGCAGTTTATGGATGGGTTGACCCATGGGAGTCCCGATCAAACTGCGCAGGACGGTTGAGGTTTGCAGTCGCGGAACAACCATTCAGGCTTAGATGGTCAGGTGTCAGTTGAAAGCAGAATGGTCCCCTATCGTCGATATGCCTTCGCCAGAACCTCCGGGCTTGTGCCCATAAAATAGCGCAGCAAGGTCCAGAGATTGCGGGCACCGCGTCGCACCCAGCCTTGCTGGCGATATTTGGCTGCACTGGTCACAGCGACGACGTCCAGCGGCACCAACCGGCCACTCAGCGCGCGCGCGAGCGCAACGTCCTCCATCAAAGGCTGAACAGGGTAACCTCCGACACTGTGATAGAGTTCGCGCGGGATCAACAGCCCCTGATCGCCGTAAGGCAAACCAAAGAGCCGGGCCCGCAAGTTCGCCCAGCCCGCAACAAAGCGGCCACCCTGGTCGAAACGAAGCTTGAAGTAGCCTGCGGTGTTCTGTGAGAGATGTGCCGCAACTGCGCCTGACCAACCCGGTGCGAGCACGGTATCTGCGTGCAAGATGAGAAACCACGTCCCGCGTGCGGCCGCGCATCCGCGCGACAGTTGCCCGCCGCGCGATGGCGGGCCAGTGACAATCTCCCCGCCCCACGCTTCAGCCAGAACCATGGTGTCGTCCGTTGATCCACCATCGCTGATGATCAATTCCGTTATCAAACCTGCATCCAACCCTTCGACGAGCGCTGCCAAACAGGCCGAGATATCGGCCTGCGCGTTCAGCGTTGGAATGATGACGGATATCGGTGCAGCCATGACGGGCCCTTTTGCATTGGCTTGGGGCTGCTATATGACAAGGGAGCACCAGAAAAGGAACGGGCCCATGTCAGATCGCCACATCTTTCGCCTCTCTGGGGCAGATACCATCGGGTTTTTGCAAGGCTTGGTCACAAATGACGTGAAAAAGCTGGATCAAGGGCTCGTCTATACTGCCTTACTTACGCCCCAGGGCAAATATTTGGCAGACTTCTTTCTGGCCGCAGACGAAGATACCGTGTTGCTGGATGCCGATCCGGGCCAAGCGGACATGCTGCGCACCCGCCTTGGCATGTACAAGCTGCGCGCCGACGTCACGATTGCGGATACGGGACTGCACATGCACCGGGGTCTTGGCGACACGCCGGAGGATGGTTTTGCGGATCCCCGCCATACGGCATTGGGATGGCGGGCGTATCGGGACCATCCACAGGGCGATGATACGGTGGATTGGACCGCGCTGCGCGTGGAACACCTAATTCCAGAGACGGGAAGTGAACTGACCCCGGACACGTTTATTCTTGAAACGCGCTTTGAGGCGATCAACGGTGTGGACTTTCGCAAGGGCTGTTATGTCGGCCAGGAAGTGACGGCCCGGATGAAGCATAAAACGACATTGCGCAAAGGGCTGACACAGGTGTCAGTTGCCGGAGACGCCGCGCCTGGAACTGAAATTCTATCGGATGGGAAACCCGCAGGTCGGTTGCTGAGCCGCGCAGGGGATCATGCGATCGCCTATCTGCGCTTTGATCGCGCGGATCGGCCAATGCAGGCAGGCGACGCGACGGTGATCTGGTCCGGAAACGGAAACTGACACAGTTTCCGGCCCGAAATCCGATCCGGATTTCGGCAGCACTTCGCCGTGAGGTTGGATTGGAAAATGATGCATTTTCCAGCCGATCTCTGCGTCAGAGATCGAAACCTCGCCACCAGTTGTCTAATTGAGAGCGCTTGACCCGACCCGATAGCCCGATGCCGACCAGTCCGAGCGGGCCACTGCCCTCCTTGACCGTCACCTGACGTCCCACACAATGCACTTCCCACACGCGGCCCTGCGGCGCTGATACAAACCCCTTCATGCGAAACAGGCCGACAGGGCGAGCCTCAAGTCGCGCAATCAGATCTGAGCGCTCCACCGCACCACGCATGGTCCCATGCCATCTGACATAGGATGGATGTGTTGCGAGACCTTCCGGTACCTGTGCAGGGGTCATCCCGCACACCAATGGGCCGACGACATCAATCTCAGCGAGCGGCACAGCCGCAACGCCTAATGCCTCCGGCCAAGCGCCGCCATCTGTCTTTGACACCACGACAACATCTGCGACATCCACCTGACCGCGCACTTGCGCGCCAATCTGCGGGTCATTGCTCAAACGATCATATTCCAACGCATCCACCACGGTCACGACACCGCCATAAACGAGATCCGGCTCAGCGATTGCAACCCGGGCGATGGCGGCCGGATCTGCGATGCCCGAGGCTTCGATCACCAGATGATCCGGACGCAGATCGCGGTCGAGCACATCTCCGATCGCCAGAAACAGATCTGCCCCCATTGTGCAGCACACACAGCCATTGGACAGCGCGATCATATCATCACCCGCCGCCTCGATCAGGGATGCATCCACATTTATGGCCCCAAAATCATTGACCATAATTAACAGTTGCAAACCATGATCTTCTGCCAACAACCGATTGATAAGGGTCGTCTTGCCAGCGCCCAAATAGCCCCCGATGACTGTCAGAGGCAGGCTCACAACAGGTGGACCGTTCCGCCTGAAACGGTGCCCAAGACGGAAATGTCTTTTAATGCCATCGGATCGACCCCCGTCGGGTCATCCCCCAAAACAGCGAAGTCCGCGCGCTTGCCCACGGAGATCGATCCGATTTCACTGTCCAATTTTAACGTAAAGGCCGCGCCCATGGTGATGGCATAGAGGGCCTCAGGCACGGTCAGGCATTGCACAGCCCCCAGAACGCGACCCGACATGGTGCGACGGTTCACGGCGCACCATGCAGTGAAAAGCGGACCCAGGGGCGTGACCGGAGCATCGGAGTGCAAGGCAATAGGAACGCCCGCATCCAAAGCGGACCGGGCCGCATCCATGCGGTGCGCGCGATCTTCCCCCAATGTCAGAGCGACATGTTGATCACCAAAATACCAGATATGATTGGAAAAAATATTGGTGCAGCATCCCAGTTCCGCCGCCCGTTCATAAAGATCACGGTCCATCATCTGGCAGTGTTGCAGTACATGACGATGGCCCTGGCCCGGATGCGCAGATAGCGCAGCTTCGATTGCATCCAGCGAGACTTCCGCCGCCTCGTCGCCGTTCACGTGAATATGCATTTGAATGCCACGCGCCTGCATTTCGGCACATAGCGCATAGATCGCCTCGGGGGCCGTATTCCACATCCCGTTTGGCTGACCACCGATATAACCGGGCCAACGCACACGCGCGGTCCACCCCTGGATGGACCCGTCCGTCATCAATTTCACCGCTCCCATCCGCAACTTGTCGGTCGAACGTTTTGCCAGTCGCTCTGCTTTGTCCGCGATGGTTGCAGGGTCCCCCATGGCACCCAGCACAGGCACGATCCGCAGTGGGAAATCCCCGCTTGTCACCTCAAGCATCACATCGACATCCTCATCCTCCATGGACGAGAAAAGATCGGTGATGGTGGTGACGCCTGCCCTCTGGGCAACCTTGGCATAGGCGCGAATGGCTTCCGGTGTCTGACTGAGGCCCCTAAAATCGATGCCGAGGCGGCGCATGATCGGGAACATCGCGGCCATCTCCTGCAACTCACCCGTGGGCCGACCATTCTGGCCCATGATCACTCCTTCGACATTTGTGCCCGCGTCGTAGCCCGCCATCTCCAAAGCGCGAGAATTCACGCACATCAGATGAAAATTGGAAAAAATGATGGCGATGGGACGGTCAGGGCTGATCTGATCCAGATGGTCGCGGCTCAAACGCTCCGATGTCAGGAAAATCGGATCGAAGCCCCAGCCCACGATCGGCGCGTCCGACTCCAGCCCTTTCGCGTAGTCTTTCAACCCCGTAACAACAGCGTCGGCATCCGGCAAACCCGGCCACAGCTTGCCCTCAGGATCAATGCGGTCGTGGTAGCCGACATAGGCATACCGCCAGATCGCACCCGCCATCATATGCGCATGCCCCTCGATCAGGCCGGGCAGTACCGTGGCCCCCTTGAGCCGATCATCGTGCTGCACCGGTCCCCAGGCATCAGCGCATTGCGCATCCCCAATCGCCAACACACGCCCGTCGCGCACGGCAACATGCGTTGCTTCGGGCATATTCGGATCCATCGTGATGAATTTGTCAGCGGCAAAAACGGTAATGTCCGACATAGCGGCGCTCCCTAGCAAATTTGAACGTTCGGCAATTTCATGACACAGTCTGATGCCGCAATTCACCTAGGCTCGCACCAAAAGCTGCAAACGGGGAGTCCAAAGTGACATGCGGCACACGATGGGCAAGCCCGCACGGCAGACGCGTTGCCCGCCATACATTGGCTTGGAGGCCAGGGAGTCTGGATGACGCGTAGCGCCTGTGAGACTTCAGATCCTACCGGACGACAAAAACGGCCTTACGGAGGGTGTCTTTTCTGATCCCGACCAGACGAATCCATTTAATAAACACGTCGAAACCCAAACTTGCCGTCAGAACCCCGAAAGAACGTTACGTCACCTTGGCCAGCATTTTTCGAGGCGTATCCATCAGATCGGACGGAAACGGAACCACAAAACCCTGGGTCAAATCAATTCATCTCGGTACTTTGCTGACGGGAACCCCGGACATTTCAGCACAGATCACGCGCGTTCGGCATATTCCATGGTTTCGGTGTTTACCACGATGTCTTCGTCCTGCCCGACAAAGGGTGGCACCATAACCTTGATGCCGTTGTCGAGAACTGCCGGCTTGAACGAGTTGGCAGCGGTCTGTCCCTTGACCACAGGCTCGGTCTCGACAATCTTGCAAACAACCTTTTGCGGCAGCGCGGCACTCAAGGCCTCGGCATCGTAAAACTCAACTTGAATGGTCATCCCATCCTGGAGGAACGGGCGACGGTCGCCCAGAATTTCTGCTGGCAATTCAATCTGTTCGTAGGTGTCGGCGTCCATAAAGACCAGCATACCGTCATTCTCGTACAAGAATTGCTGGTCCTTCTGTTCAAGACGGACACGTTCGACTTTATCAGCACTGCGAAAGCGCTCGTTCAACTTGGAACCGTTGCGCAAATTGCGCAGCTCAACCTGCGCAAAAGCGCCCCCCTTGCCCGGCTTGACATGGTCAACCTTCACAGCAGCCCAGAGCGCGTCGTTATGCTCGAGTATATTTCCCGGGCGGATCTCGTTTCCGTTAATTTTGGGCATTTGTCAAAACCATGGCAAAAGGTTGATGAAAAGTTGAGGCATCCTATATCTTCTCCATAGGCGCCCCGCAAGACAACGATATGCTGTGCCGAAGAGATGTAAGACATGCGCTAGGCGCAATGCAGGCATGCAAATACAGGGTACACGAATCGATGTGGATCAGTCATAAGGAACGCCACGCCGAAAAGACAAGAGCAAGAATAAAAGGAAGGACGACGAATGAAAGACTTCGTTGACGGCACGGCCTTTAATAACGAACAAGGCAATCGTGCACGTAAACTTTTTGCAGCCGTAGTATTGGCTGCGCTTGACGACGCAATTGCGGACGACAAGAAATATGGCAATGGTCCCGAGCAGATTGCCCGCTGGGCGCGGTCGCGGGATGGCCGTGAAGTGTTGAGCTGCGCAGGCATCGACCCCAATGAACGGGTCGTGAATGGCCTTATGGAATTCGTGGGCAAAGGTGTTCGGACATCTGTTGCGCTTAGCCGCGAGGAATCTGAGCGTCGCAACGCAGCCCAGCAAGCCGAAGCAGCCTAAATATTATTGAGACAAAACTGAATGAAACGCGCCCCGTTCCGGGCGCGTTTCATTTTTGCGAGATAGATATGGATAAGGGACGCGGCGCAAGTTCCGCGTCTACTCAAGGTCTTCCGCAGCCAAAGCCCGGTGCAACTCGCGTCGCACCAATTTGCGCACATTGCGGGTAATGCGTTCGCCCAAGACACCTTGCAGCTCTTGACGGACAATCTCGCTGACCAGCTCTCTAAGCGCATCTTCGTCCAGAACACGACCGTCCGTCGAAAATGCGGACAGTTCAGCGTCGGGCTTTGCGTCCAACTCCTCGGTTTCCTTGGGCATCGCATCGGCTATATCCCTGTCATGGGCGAGCGCGGCGACATCTTCGGCATCAGCGTCGTTTTGGATGTCTGCCTCGTCCCAATCCATCGCAGGCGGTTCAGTGCCCGCATATGCATCTGTTCCGGCCTGATCAGGCTCCCATTCCTCGGCGCGGCCCGCGATCAGTGTTTCAAGTGCCGCGATCTTTGCACCGAGAGTTTCAGGTGCATCCGCCGCGTCGTCAGCAACTTGTTCGGCATCAACGCGCGTCTCCAAATCCTTGAAATCAACTGCATCTACCTCAAGATCAGCGTCGGAGGTTGACGCAGTATCGTCGATACTCTCGCCCGAAGCGTCCTCGGATCGGCCAAGCTGACCATCCAAAAGGAACGGGGCTGCGATGTGTTTATCGGTACAAGGCTCATCGTCGACATCGGCACTGTCTGCCCGACTCTCCTCTGCTACGATTGTCTGCGTACTATCGCCCTGCCCCGTGCTCTCGATCAACGGATCAGGCTTGGGTATTCTGTCATCTGCAACCCTTAGCGAAGGTGTCAAAACAAGCCGATCCGGTGCCGATTGTTCTTGCGTCGGCACAGTTGGATCGGATCGTTTTTCATCGGAAACCAGACGGCGGATGGACGAAAGTATGTCCTCCACCTCGGAGTTGGTCATTGGATCAGACATTTCATTTCACTCTCGCCTCAGCGTTCAGATTACATGCTGAAAGAGAGTCGCACAACAGGATGCGAAAAAGCCTAATTAATCTGGAACCTGAATTGACCTCAACACACGGTCAAGCTGTCTGCCTTGGGGAGATAGTATCGTCGGGCCGTTCTTGACCAGATTATAGTATGCAGCCGGATCATAAATTTGCACCGGTAAGCGCAACCTCTGCGCTGTCAAGTACCCCAAGGATTCGAGGACCTCATAGGTCGCCGTAAACTGACCTGCCTGTGCCGAGATCAATGTTGTCCGCGCATCCAGCAAGGTCTGTTCCGCGTCCAGAACATCCAGCGTTGTCCGAGCACCAAGGTTGGCCTCTTCGCGCACGCCCAGGAACGCCACTTCAGCGGCCCGAACCGCCTCACGCGAAGACACAAGCACGGCGCGCGCGGCAATTACGCCCGAAATCGCGTCAACCACATCCTGCTGCACGTCTTGAAGCACAGTATATTGGCTACCGCGCGCCGCATCCCGGGACGCATATGCGCGCCGTTGCCGGGCGCTCAACTCGCCACCGCGATAAATCGGACCGCCAAAGTTCAGAGAAACGGAACCGGTATCCGCTTTACCGTCACTGTTCCATGTTTCCTCGGTCCGCAGAACTCCTGACAGTGAAACTGTCGGATACATGTCACGCCCCGCCGCCAATGCAACCAACTCTGTTGCCGCAACGTCATGTCTCGCCTGAATTACATCCGGGTGATTGCGCACCGCGATGGCCTGTGCGCTCTCGATATCGGTATCGACAACCGGCAAAGTCGGAACGGATGTCAGCACGCCCGGCGCACGCCCTACGACATTCGTGTACTCCGCCTGCGCCCGAGTCAGGTCGCGCCGCGCGACGGCAAGGAAACTGCGCGCGTCTTCAAGAGCAGCTTCGGCTTGCGCCACGTCTGTACGCGTCACTTCGCCGACTTCAAACCGATCTCGTGCAGCCTGCAGTTCCTCTTGTAGCAAACGCAGGTTGTTGATCCGCAATTCAACAAATTCTTGCTGCCGGAACACTTCGAAATAGGCGAAGACCGCGCGCAGGAAAACGCTTTGCTCAACCTGCAAAAGCGACGCACGGGTCGAAAGCACCAATTCCTTGGAAGCATCAACGCGGAACTGATCCGCACCGAAATCATACAACTGCCATGCGGCGCTTAAACTGAGCCCAGATGTTGTTTCGCCGATATCTTGTGTACGGGCCCCTTCGGCGGAGGACCGGACGTTACCAAACTGACGGGTGAAGTTACCGGACCAAGAAATAATCGGCCTCAACAACGAGCCCGCGATGGCTACATCTTCGTCCGCAGCGCGGAGCAAAGCACGGTTTTGCTCCAGGAGTCCGCTTTGCGTGTAAGCGCCAACCAATGCATCCGCCAAGGTATCCGCTTTTGCCTGCGGCGATTGCAGTCCTACCGTCAATACACTTGCAACCATGGCAATCCGCCCGATGGCTCGCCATTCAGTTTTAAGTTTCATTTCCTTTTGCCCTCTATCTTTTTTGTCGCACGGCAGCCGGTTATCCTACAGTAGGAAGGCATCGCGTTTTTCGAAACCTCTCAAAACGGGCGCTCCTGCATTGAATGCGCGGCGCCAAGAGATCCGATCGCCTGTTTTGTATCCGACACGCACTTCCCCTAAAGCACCGTCCATAAACAGACAAATAATGCGACCACCGTCCTTGATTTGGTCAATTATGTCCTTCGGTACACGACCAACGCCGCCCTGAATCATGATAACGTCATACGGACCATGTTCTTTCGCGCCCGTGGCAAGAGGGCCACAGTGAGTGATCACGTTGTCGGCGCCCGCCGTCATCAACACTTCCGGCGCCTCGCGCGCCATGTCCTCGTCTTCCTCAAGTGCGACAACAGCTTCGGCCATGTGGGCAATAACGGCAGAGGAATAGCCCAGTCCCGATCCGATATCGAGAACCAGATCGTTCGGCGCGATGTCGATGGCATCTAGCATCTTGGCAAATGTACGGGGTTCCAGCATGACCCGCCCCCCGCCCAAAGCAAGATTTTCGCCCATATAGGCCGCCTCTCGCTGCGCGGCGGGCACAAACTCTTCGCGACGCACCGATAACATCGCTTCGATGATCGGAAACTTTGTGACATCCGACGGACGGACCTGAGTATCGACCATCATAGTGCGGCGTGCGGGAAAATCTGTCATTGCAGCTAAACTCATTCGTTCATTATCCTGATTGCAGGTGTGCCATATCGCGCGCGCTTGGGCAACGTGGGATAATCGCGAAATAACGACCGTTTCAAAGCGAGACCCTTGCACGGGTTAACCGAATGGTCTATCGCCTTCAATGCACCAAGGCGGCGAGTTGGCGGAGTGGTGACGCAGCGGATTGCAAATCCGTGAACAGGGGTTCGATTCCCCTACTCGCCTCCAAGTGTTTTCAGTGACTTGCGCCATTTCTTGCCTCCATCAATATGGACCGTTTACAGCCCCGTTTACAATTTTGTTGCCATTTTGGTCTTTAGAGCCGCTTCGAGGGCATTTCGAACGCGATCAGTTTCATCTGGCGAGACGACTGCGTAATGCTCAATAACCTGCGCCGCATATCGAATACTCCAAGCCATATGAGAAGCGATGTCGTTGAGTCCCAGCCCGGCCTCCAGAAGCCTTGTCGCGGCCGTGCCTCGAGCATCATATAGGCGCAAATCGTAACCTTTGACTTCAGGGGTCAATGGCAAAATTCTGCTGCGCCAACGGCTAACCGCTTTCGACGCACTTTCAGAACTTAGGGCCTGTCCGTTGTCACCGACCAAAATCAGCATTCGGTCACGAGGCGTCTTTTCCAACAACTCCTCAAGTTTCCGCGACACGGGAATGGTCGCAAGCCTTTTTCGCTTACTTGTTCTAACTTGAATACGCCTTCCTTGCGGGGTTTGCTTGACATGCGCCCAAGTGAGTTTCGACAAGTCCCCAGGTCTCAACCCTGTTTCACAAGCTGCTACTAAGATGCGTTGCGCATATTCTGGTGAATTTGAACAAAAGAGGTCAATATCTTCAAGTGTCCAAACAATTTCTGCCCTATTCGGCGCATAGTACTTTGGCAGTTTGTGACAGTAGTGAATCTTTAACTTACTCTTAGTGACAGCCCAATTCAAAAGTCGTGTAGCCGTATTTGAAGCGTCGTAGTGCTGCTTGGGTGAGTGCTCCCATTTATCACACCACTCGATAACCTCGCCTCTGGCGTCAGCCTCTTCGAACATTGCAACAGGATCACTCTTGAACCCCTCAGAAAACCTAAGGCACCATTTTCTGTAATCCGCCTGAGTTCTAGGAGACTTGGTTGACACAGCTAAGCTTGAAAGAAAGTCGTCCACCAGCTTCGGCGTCAAGTATTCCATGGGCTTTTTTTTCGGCTGCTCACAGGCGCCAGCAAATGCGATAAGAAACTCGTGGCACGACGGGCTGTGCTCGGGAGCCTCCCAAAATTTGGGGCCTCCGCGCCAAGCATAAAAATGAAACTTGGTTCCTGATTTAGTTTTACGGCGCACTCTGTGGACACCTTTTGGTAGTTTATGCACTAGCTTTCCTCGCCCTTCTTTGTTCGACAAGGCTCAGCCCTGTATTTTTTTTTCTTTCATTATCTACCTCTAAGCCGAGGCCTTGTATTTGGTTCAAGCGGTGTCGGACTAGATACGGATCATAGTAACAAGGCCTTCCAGGAACCGGTTGAACTCTCATTTCTGCGCACCATTTGTGAAACGAAGAATTTGGCCCCGAGTAACCAAGCATCTTGGCCAATTCCGTTTTGTGAATGAGCTGAATCATCTGAGATTCCAAAAAGGACACAGTCATCACGGCTCTTGATGCTCCGCCCATTCCCCAGACTTCCGCACTTTTTCAACTTCTTGAATACTGTGCTGAAATGGGGGTGCTTGAGAAACCACCCAATCGAACGGCCAGAGCCTCCATTCTCTTAGAAAGAGTGTTGTCAAAGTCTTGAATTTTCGGTTTCCGGAGGCTCCGCACCAGGTAATAACTCGAATGAAATCTGACGAAGAAAACTGTGTGGAACACCTCTTACTGGTTTGGCACATACTCATTCCAAACCTATTCCGCTTGAAATTCTTAGAATATCGTACGTCGCTATCTTTTGCTCGGACGTCTGCAGCGCGACAAACAAGATGAGAATCCAGCGTCAATCAGCCGACATTCCCCAAGTGGCCTGCCATCTGACGCGAAGATCGCCTGATCAGGCCTGCGGATCAAGTATCTTTTACCTC
>NZ_JAIMIA010000003.1 GCF_019966495.1 Tateyamaria pelophila
AGACGATGTCATCAAGCAGTACCTGGAATTACATTCCGACAAATGATGCCTCCGGCGTCAGCCGGTGGTCCTTCACTGAATGGCAAGCAGGAGCCCGAATTTGTCGTTGATGCATTTGCTATCAAAGACAGCAAAGGGCGTGCGGTTTGTTGACGAGAATAATCTTGCCAGCGACCGAAAACCTATCCAGCCTTTTCGGTGGCTACTCAAGATTCGTGTGGTTGGCGCGCATTGCATCGGCGCTCAGCCCCATCTTGTCTCGCAGATGCAGGACAAGCATTTCGAAAAACAGAAACTGCACGGCCTCATAGAGCGAGCCCATTGGCAATACGGATTGTCCACCATTCTGGTCGTTCGCCATGGTCTGCGCTTCGAGATGTATGACGTGATCGACGCGTCGAGGCGCCGGTCCGTCAGGGGTTGCGGTAACGCACAGTGTGGCAGCGCCTGCGGTTTTGGCGACCTCGATCAACGCTTCGACTGTGGAAAGCTGTCCGGGTCCAGCGCTGACAAGCAGCAAATCGCCGGCCCCCAAGGATGGCGTTGTCATGTCGCCCACCACATGGGCATCCAGCCCCAAATGAAACAAACGCATGGCAAGGGATTTCATCATCAACCCCTCGCGGCCCACGCCATAAAGGGCGATCCGGTTGGCTGTCAGAAGTGGAGCGGCCATCGCCTCGACCTGTTGCGGGATGGCCCGGTCCAGCACGGCCCCGACTTCGGCAATTGCGGAGGCGGCTGTGGCGCTGAGACTCATGTCGTCGCCATCACATCGTCACATGCGCGCGCGGAGATAACTGCAAAGCCTGTGTCTGGTTGCTGATCGTTTAATCCACATTCCTGCGCACGCGCGGGGATGTCTGTGGGGTGATCATTCATGAAACCGTTTCCTTTCTTGGACCGGGACAAACCACGTTGATGGAGATATTTCGGTCACTACCCGTCGTGAAGTCAACACACTCATGCGTAAGCAGGATGACCCGAGGCGGCAACGGAGTCTCGCCATCCGGCCACCATTCATGGGGCATATTCAGCAAAGGTCAGGAAGTTCTTCGATGCGTCCGTCTGTTCACGTCGCCAAACCGGAAACTTCCATATCACGCGGATCAGATTGTTCCGGAGGATTTGAGTACTGACAGTTTGAATTGCGATTCACTCGGGGCGTTTATCGCGGGCAACTGCCAGATGCAGGATTTGGTAACTGATACATCAACCAACGGTTTCAATAAATCTTCGGAATACCAAGGTAACAAGAGCATTCGGGCCGCCTGAAAAGCGGCCCGACTGCCATTGGGTTACAGCATCGCCTTGACCTTTTCGACGACGGCCTCTGCCGTGATGCCGAACTCTTTGAACAGCACGTCCGCAGGCGCCGAGGCGCCAAAGTCGTGCATTCCGACGAACGCGCCTTTTTCGCGTTTGCCGCGCTCTCCGTAAAGCCACCGATCCCAGCCGAAACGGATGCCTGCTTCGATCGCGACCCGGACGGGGCCTGCGGGCAATACGCGGCGGCGGTAGGCCTCGTCTTGTTCCTCGAACAGTTCCCAGCAGGGCATGGACACCACGCGGGTGCCGATCCCGGCCTCTTGCAGGATGTCGCGTGCAGCCAGCGCAATCGAGACCTCGGAACCGGTCGCCATCAACAGCGCCTGTCGCTTGCCTTCGGCGTCGGCCAGGACATAGGCCCCCTGTGCCGACAGGTTCTTGAGCTTGTGCTCCGTGCGCACGGTCGGCAGGCCCTGACGGGTCAGCGACAATACTGACGGGGTTGCGGTGGAGGATAGCGCCAGTTCCCACGCCTCGGCGGTTTCAATCGCATCTGCGGGCCGGAACACGTTGGTGTTTGGCGTTGCCCGGCTGATCGCCAGATGCTCCACCGGCTGGTGGGTGGGGCCGTCTTCGCCCAGACCGATGCTGTCATGGGTCATGACAAAGACCGTCGGGATTTTCATCAAGGCCGCCAGACGCATGGCAGGGCGGGCATAGTCGGTGAAGCACATGAACGTGCCGCCATAGGGGCGGATGCCGCCATGCAGCGCCATGCCGTTCATGGCCGCGGCCATACCATGCTCGCGGATACCCCAATACATGTAGCGCCCGCCGCGGTTGTCAATGTCGAACACACCCAGATCGGCCGTTTTGGTGTTGTTTGATCCCGTCAGGTCAGCAGAGCCGCCAAAGGTTTCGGGCATGACCGGGTTCAGCACTTCGAGTGCTTTTTCGGAGGCGGCCCGGGTCGCCAGTTTCGGCGCGGCTTCCGACATCTGCTTTTTGAACGCCTTCACGGTGGCCGTCAGTTTCTTGGGCACGTCGCGCGCCATGACCCGGTTGAACTGGTTCTGCTTGTTGGTCGAGACGCCGGCAAAACGGGCTTCCCATGCTTCGCGATCCGAAACGCCGCGTGCACCAATGGCTTCCCAGGCTGATTTGACATGCGCCGGTACTTCGAACGGTCCGGTTGTCCAGCCATAGGCGGCCTTGGCTTCGGACATCTGGTCCGCATCGGTCAGCGCGCCGTGGCCTTTGGAGGTGTCCTGCGCCGCGTGACCCAAAGCGATGTGGGTCTTGCACGCAATCATCGTCGGTTTCTTCTGCGTCTTGGCTTTGGTGATTGCGGCATCAATGGCGTCGGGGTCATGGCCGTCGATCTCGATCACCGCCCAGCCTGCGGATTTGAAGCGCATGGGTTGGTCCGTGGTGTCCGACAGCGTGGCCGGACCATCGATCGTAATGTTGTTGTTGTCCCAGAACACGATCAGCTTGCCCAGTTGTTGACGGCCCGCCAGGGTGATCGCTTCCTGACTGACACCTTCCATCAGGCATCCGTCCCCCGCGATGACATAGGTGTGGTGATCGACGATCTTCTTGCCGTAATGCGCACGCAGCACTTCCTCGGCCATGGCAAACCCGACTGCGTTGGCGATCCCCTGGCCCAGCGGGCCGGTTGTGGTCTCGATCCCGGTGGCGTGTCCATATTCAGGATGGCCCGCCGTGATAGACCCCCACTGGCGGAAATTCTTGATCTGCTCCAACGTCATGTCTTCGTAGCCCGTCAGGTGCAGCAGCGAGTAGAGCAACATCGAGCCATGGCCCGCCGACAGGATGAACCGATCCCGATCCGGCCAGTTGGGGGCGGATGCATCGAACTTGAGATGCTTTTCGTAAAGCACGGTGGCGACGTCGGCCATGCCCATGGGCATGCCGGAGTGGCCGGAATTGGCGGCGGCCACCGCATCCAGCGTCAGGGCACGGATGGCCGTGGCTTTGGACCAGTGGTCAGGATGGGCGGTGCGAAGGGCTGTCAGATCCACGAATGTGTCCTTTGGGCAAAGAGATTTCAGGCTGAATAACAGTCAATGGCCAAAGATCAAGGCGATGTGGACATGTGCAGACGGCGTCAATGGGCCGTAAAATCCGGCCGTACCGGTGCCTTGATCGATTGTGCACTTCAACGCCGCCCTGCAAGCTGTTGATCGCAAAGGGGGGCGCAATTTCCAAATCCTTTGTCTAGACTTGGGTCCAATCAGAGGATGATGCGATTCGCGGGCCATGGATTTGGTGGTCTGGATAAAACTTCACGAACGACCGGAGGGGACGGGCAAAAACATGAGCGACATAGATGAGTTGCAACGACGGATCACCGCCGCGATGGACAGGATCGCCAGCGGCCTGAACAGCGTCGCGGGAACCGATGTCGGGGCGGCCGCCGCACTGGCCGCCGCGCTGGACGAGGAAAAGCTGGCCAATGCGCAGCTGACGGAGCGGTTGCAGACGCTCAATGACCGCTATGACGCGGCGATGCGCGAAGGGCAGGCGGTAAAGGATGCAGCGGATGCACGTGTGGCGGACCTGGATCTTGAACTGCAACGGTTGCGCAAGGCGAATGACCTGCTGCGCCAATCCAACACGGATTTGCGCAACGCCAATGAGGAAGGTGTCGGCGCGCCGCATCTGATCAACACCGCGATGATGGCGGAACTGGAAGCGCTGCGCGCGGCCCGCGCGGCGGATGTTGCCGAAGCCACCAGCATCATCGGCGCTTTGACGCCATTGCTGGATCAGTTGGAAGCACCCAAAGAGGAAGATACAGATGCCTGAGGTTACCATTAGCATCGGCGGACGCCAATTCTCGGTCGCCTGTCAGGAAGGCGAGGAAAACTATCTTCATACGGCGGCCAAGATGCTGGACGACGAGGCGCAAGTGCTTTCGGATCAGGTGGGTCGAATGCCCGAAGCCCGCATGCTCCTGATGGCGGGGCTGATGCTGGCCGACAAGACCGCAAGTGTCGAAGACAAAATCGTCGAGGTTCGGGCGGTACTTGCCGAGCGCGAGGCGGAGCTTGAAGGCCTCAGAACCATGGGCGCGCCCGAGCCAGAGCGCATCGAAGTGCCTGTCGTGCCTCAGTCAGTGCATGACACGCTGGCCGAACTGGCCGCGCGGGCTGAAGCATTGGCGGCGGATATCGAAGAAAAGGCACGCTGAACGATGTGACCTAGGGCGCAGTATGACTGCGCCTTACGGGGCTCATCCACACGGCGCGCCTACAATCCAATCGGGGAGCCGTAAGGCGCATCCTTGATGCGCCCCGCGCCCGATCAGCCGTTTGCTTCGCGGATCTTTTCAGCGGCGTCCTTGTCGTAAGTGACACCGTTTTCTTCAAAGAGTGTGTCCAATTCACCCGAAAGCGTCATTTCGGTGATGATATCGCAGCCTCCGACGAACTCGCCTTTGACGTAAAGCTGTGGGATCGTGGGCCAGTCAGAGAATTCCTTGATCCCGGCCCGGACTTCTTCGTCGGCCAGCACATTCACATCGGCAAAATCGACGGCCATGTAGTTCAGCACGCCAGCCACCCGGCTGGAGAACCCGCATTGCGGCATGGACTTGGTGCCCTTCATGAACAGAACCACATCGTTGGAGGTGATGGTTTCGGTGATACGTGCGTTTGCATCGGTCATGTCAGCTGTCTTTCCTGATAAAGGCGCCGTGATAGCGCGCGGCATGGGTTTCGTGTTCGGTCATCGGGTCTGGGTGTCGGAGCGCTCCCAGACCGATCCGTTGAGTTGTGTCTGTTTGATATGGTTTCGTTCAAACGCGTCCTTCCGCAGCGCCGCCAATGCGTGCTGCGTGCCATTGTGAAACGGGTCGGTGTTGATATGTGAATTGACGTGCATCAGGGGGCTTTCGTGGTCAGAGCCAGTGCGTGCAACTCCCCGTGGCTGCCGTCCATCTTGCCCTTGAGCGCCTTGGTTACGGCACGGTGCTGTTGCACTCGGTTCATGCCTGCAAAGGACGCGTCGATAACCTCGGCGGCATAGTGATTTCCATCACCGGCGAGGTCAGTGATCGTAATCTTGGCGGCGGGGAAGCTTTCGCGGATCAACTCTTCGATCTCTTGGGCTTGCATTGGCATGTGGTGGCTCTCCGGTTCCTGTACGTCAGATTTAGGGCGCAGGTCCGCGGGAAGCAAGCGTTTGGACAGGCACAAAGTGCTCTGCGTGTTTGCGATGCGCAGGGGCTTGTCATTTCGGTCGGCTGGAGCATAGGCTTTGTCCGGGCCAGACCTTGCGCGGTGCTTGATCCGAAGCACGTGCAAAATTCTGCGCGCGCATCAAAATGTCCCGGATTATGGCCCGCATCACCGGGGGCCGCCCAATATGACCTGCGGAGGCGCGATTTATGAGCATGGAAACAGCACCCGAACAGGCCCTTGCGTGGCATCAGGCGGGCATCGGCGCGGCCCTTGCCACTGTGATCGAAACCTGGGGCAGCGCGCCGCGTCGTGCAGGGGCTCAACTTGTCGTGTCGGGCACTGGCGAGATGATGGGATCGGTGTCCGGCGGCTGCGTCGAGGGCGCTGTCGTTGTCGAAGCGATGGACGCTTTGGCAGACGGACAGCCCCGTCTGTTGGAATACGGGATCAGTGATGGCGACGCCTTTGCCGTCGGCCTGGCCTGTGGTGGCACCATCCGCATTCTGGTGGAACCCGTTGGTGCAGCCATGCCTGTGGAGATGTTGAAGGCTTTGGTCAGCGCGCGGGCCGCGCGCCAAAGGATGGCTTATGTGGTTGATCTGGAGGATTGGACCCGGCGTCTGGACGACAGCGGGTTTGCCGCGCGCTTCGCCAATGATCGTACCGGTGTCGAACCCGATGGCCAGACCTTTGTCACCATCCACAATCCCCCTCTGCGGCTTGCCATCGTCGGGGCCGTGCATATTGCACAGGCCCTCGTGCCCATGGCGCGGGTTGCGGGCTATGACCCGGTGGTCATCGACCCGCGCGGTGCGTTCGGGTCCGAAGCGCGGTTCCCCGGCGAACGGGTGATCAATGACTGGCCGGACGATGCTTTGAGAGAGGTTGGTCTGGATGCCCGCACGGCGCTTGTTTTGCTGACCCATGACCCCAAGCTGGATGACCCGGCCTTGCACATCGCTCTGAAATCAGAGGTCTTTTACATCGGTGCGCTCGGCTCGACCCGCACCCATGCGAAACGGGTGGAGCGATTGACCGAGGCCGGATTTTCCGAGGCCGATATTGCGCGCATCAAAGGCCCGGTGGGACTTGATATCGGGGCGGCCAGCCCGGCAGAGATCGCCGTGTCGATCCTGGGGCAGATGGTGCAGACCCTGAGGCGCGGCGCGTGAAGTTCGGACCCGTTACAGCGCAAGACGCCATCGGCGCTGTTCTCGCCCATTCCATGACGGGTACAAAGGGACGCATTGCCAAAGGCACGATGCTGGAGCCCGCCCATGTGGCGCAATTGCAGGCGAGCGGGCATGAAAGCCTTGTGGTCGCGCGGCTTGAGCCGGGCGATGTGGAGGAAAACGCCGCCGCCACGCGCCTTGCGCACGCCATTGCCAATGATCCGGATGCGCAGGGTTTGCGGATTGCGCAGGCCGGGGCAGGGCGGGTGAATCTTTATGCGGTGGGACCGGGCGTCGTGCGCATCGACGAGCGGGCCATTCACGCAGTCAATGCGGTTGATCCGATGATCACTATTGCTACCGTGCCGCCATTTCACAGGGTGGAAGACGGAACGATGATCGCGACGATCAAGATCATTGCCTATGCGGTATCAGAAGCGGCACTTGCCGATGCGTGCGGCGTCGGTATCGGCGCGCTGGATGTGGCCGCCCCGACCTACGCCACGGCAACCCTGATCGAGACCGTGGTGGGCGAGGATCCGCCCGCGGCCAAGGGCCGGGCGGCGCTGACCGGCCGCCTGGATCGGCTGGGCCTGACGCTCAGCCCGCGTATTATGGTGGATCACGTGGCCGAACCGTTGGCGCAGGCGCTGATTGTCGCGCCCGGCGACGTGATCTTTGTGTTGACCGCTTCGGCCACGTCCGACCCATATGATGTGGGGCCGGAGGCGCTGCGTCAGGCGGGCGGTACGGTCACGGCCTTCGGCATGCCGGTGGATCCGGGCAACCTTTTGTTCCTGGGCTGGCTGGGGGAAAAGCCGGTGATCGGCTTGCCGGGCTGTGCCCGCTCGCCCGCACTCAACGGGGCGGATTGGGTGATGGAGCGGATCATTTGCGGGCAGCGTCTGACGCAGGCGAGCATTTCTGCAATGGGGGTCGGTGGTTTGCTCAAGGAAATTCCGACCCGGCCGCGCCCGCGCGCGTCCTAGGGTCAATCGGTCGGCTCGCTTAAGGTCTTGCATGATCTTGCGATTTTTCGGGATCGGAAAAAATAGGTGTTCTCAACCGACGATCTCCGTGCTTAACTCCGCTCCAACAAGAATGCCAAAAGGGAGGATGCCATGGCACAGGTCTCAATGACTGTGAACGGAAAGACTGCGTCTGGCGAAGTGGAAGGGCGCACGTTGTTGTCGTCGTTCCTGCGCGACACGCTCAAACTGACAGGAACCCATGTCGGGTGCGACACGTCTCAATGCGGCGCCTGCGTGGTGCATGTGGATGGGGTCGCGGTGAAATCCTGCACAATGCTGGCGGCAGAAGCCGATGGGGCCGATGTGGCGACCATCGAGGGTCAGGCGAATGCGGACGGGTCGCTCAACGTGATCCAGCAGGCGTTTCAGGACCATCACGGACTTCAGTGCGGGTTCTGCACGCCGGGCATGGTGATGTCGGCGGCGGCTCTGCTCAAGGAAAACCCCAAGCCATCCGAAGGTGAGGTGCGGGCCTATCTCGAAGGCAATATCTGCCGCTGCACGGGCTACCACAATATCGTCAAGGCGATCATGGCGGCATCCGGACAGGATGTCAGCGCCATCGCGGCCGAGTAAGCACGTATTTGAACCGCCGGGGGGCCAGCCCCCCGGACCCCCCGGGATTTTTTCCAACAGAGAAAGAGGACCGGGACATCTGATTTGGCGGAGCAGATCTCTGCCGTCACATTCCGGGAGGACTAAAATGCCAAAAGACGGAGGCATCGGCGCCAGCAGCAAACGGCGCGAGGATGTACGGTTTCTGACAGGGGTCGGAAATTATACAGACGACATCAATATGCATGGGCAAGCCCATGTGTTTTTCCTGCGCTCTGATGTGGCGCACGGAACCCTGACAACGGTGGATACCAGTGCGGCGGCAGATATGCCGGGGGTGGTGCAAATCTTTACCGGTGCGGATTTCGAGGCTGTGGGCGGGATGCCCTGCGGCTGGCAGGTCACGGACAAGCATGGCGAAGTGATGCAGGAGCCCCGCCACCCTGTGCTGGCCCATGGCAAGGTGCGCCATGTCGGCGAACCCATTGCAGCGGTCGTGGCCGAAACGCTGGAACAGGCCCGCGATGCGGCGGAGGCCATCGTGGTCGATATTGCCGAATTGCCCGCTGTGATGGATATGAAGGCGGCCGTGGCAGAGGGGGCGCCCAAGGTCCACGACGATCTGACCAGCAACCTGTGCTATGACTGGGGATTTGTCGAGGAAAACAAGGACGCGGTGAACAAGGCTTTTGAGGAGGCCGCGCATGTGACCACACTGGAGCTGGTCAACAACCGTCTTGTGGCCAACCCGATGGAGCCCCGGGTCGCCGTTGGAGATTATTCCCGTGGCACGGATGAGCACACGCTGTTCACCACGTCGCAGAACCCCCACGTGATCCGACTGCTGATGGGGGCCTTTGTTCTTGGCATTCCGGAGCACAAGCTGCGCGTCGTGTCGCCGGACGTCGGTGGCGGGTTCGGCACCAAGATCTTCCACTATCAGGAAGAGGCGTTCTGCACCTTTGCCGCCAAGGCCTGTAACCGGCCCGTCAAGTGGACATCGTCGCGGACCGAAGCGTTTATGTCGGACGCCCACGGACGCGATCACGTGACCAAGATCGAGCTGGCGCTGGACGCGGACAACAACTTTACTGCGTTGCGTACGGATACCTATGCCAATATGGGCGCGTATCTGTCGACCTTTGCGCCGTCGGTCCCAACCTGGCTGCATGGCACGCTGATGGCGGGCAATTACAAGACCCCGCTGATCTATGTGAACGTGAAGGCCGTCTTTACCAATACAGTGCCGGTCGATGCCTATCGCGGGGCGGGCCGCCCCGAGGCGACCTTCCAGTTGGAGCGTGTCGTGGACAAGGCCGCGCGCGAGTTGGGCGTTGATCCGATTGCCCTGCGACGTCAGAACTTTATCACAGAGTTCCCCTATGCCACGCCCGTGGCGGTGGAATATGACACCGGTGATTATCACGCGACCATGGACAAGCTCGAAGAGATGATTGACCTGCCCGGATTTGCGGCGCGCCGCAAGGCTTCCGAGGCCAAGGGTAAGCTGCGCGGTCTGGGCGTGAACTGTTATATCGAGGCTTGCGGCATCGCGCCGTCGAACCTGGTGGGCCAGTTGGGCGCGCGTGCGGGGCTGTATGAAAGTGCCACAGTGCGGGTGAATGCCACCGGCGGTCTGGTTGTGATGACCGGCTCGCACAGCCACGGACAGGGGCACGAGACGTCCTTTGCCCAAGTGGTGGCCGAAATGATCGGCATTGACGAATCGATGATCGAGATCGTGCACGGGGATACGTCCAAAGTACCGATGGGCATGGGCACCTATGGCTCGCGCTCGATTGCAGTCGGTGGCTCGGCCATGGTGCGGGCGACCGAGAAGATCATCAACAAGGCCAAGAAGATCGCGTCTCATCTGCTCGAAGCCTCCGAAAGCGACATCGAACTGAAGGACGGTGCGTTCTCTGTCGCGGGCACGGACAAGTCCGTCGCCTGGGGCGATGTGACTTTGGCCGCTTACGTGCCGCACAACTATCCGCTGGAGGACATTGAGCCGGGTCTGGAGGAAACGGCGTTTTATGACCCGTCGAACTTCACCTATCCGTCCGGGGCCTATGCCTGTGAAGTTGAAGTGGATCCGGAGACCGGCAAGGTCACGATCGAAAGCTTTGCCGCTGCGGATGATTTTGGCAACATCATCAATCCGATGATCGTCACCGGTCAGGTCCATGGAGGGATTGCGCAAGGGATCGGGCAGGCGTTGTTGGAGAACTGTGCCTATGACGAGAACGGCCAGTTGCTGAGCGCGTCCTATATGGATTACGCGATGCCGCGGGCGGACGATCTGCCGATGTTCGATGTGGATCATTCCTGCCAGACGCCCTGTACCCACAACCCGCTGGGTGTGAAGGGCTGCGGCGAAGCGGGGGCGATCGGATCGCCTCCGGCGGTGGTTAATGCGGTTGTGGATGCGCTGCGTTCTGCGGGTAAGGAAGTCACCCATATCGATATGCCGCTGTCGCCGGACCGTGTCTGGGCAGCGATGCAATAAGTTGAAAGCGCGGGACCGGGGGCCAGCCCCCGGACCCCCGGAGTTTATCTGGCAAGATGAAGAAGGATCTGTCTTGCTGATCGAAAGGACCGAAGATGTATAACTTTGAGTTTGAAAAGCCCGAGACGGTCGCCGACGCCGTTGCAGCTCTCGGTGCGGAAGATGCCCAAGCGCTTGGGGGCGGGCAGACGCTTATCCCCACGCTGAAACAGCGGCTGGCCAGCCCGGCCGTTTTGGTGAGCCTGAAGGGCATTTCCGAAATGCAGGGCATTTGCACTGCCAATGACGGGGCCTTGTGCATTGGTGGCGCCACGAACCACGCGACCGTCGCGACGGAGGGCGGCGCCTATCCTGCGCTGGCAGCGACCGCAGCGCATATCGGGGATCCTGCCGTGCGCAATCGTGGCACCATTGGCGGCTCTTTGGCCAATAATGATCCGTCCGCCTGCTATCCGGCAGCTGCATTGGGATCCGGCGCGACCATCGTGACCAATACCCGTGAGATTGCGGCGGATGACTATTTTCAGGGGATGTTCACCACGGCCCTGGAGGAGGGTGAGATCATCACCGAGGTTCGTTTTCCGGTGCCGGAAAAGGCCAATTATCAGAAGTTTCTGCAACCTGCGTCGCGCTTTGCGCTGGTCGGCGTGTTCGTGGCCAAATACGCGGATGGTGTGCGTGTGGCTATCACGGGGGCGTCCAATGACGGTGTGTTCCGCTGGTCGGAGGCAGAAGCGGCGCTGTCGGCCAACTTCGCCCCTGAGGCGCTGGATGGCTTGTCTTTGAGCGGGGACGATATGATCTCTGACCTGCATGGCACGGGCGCTTACAGAGCGCATCTCTGTGCCGTCATGACCAAACGGGCGGTTGCGGCAGCCAGCTGATCTCCGCTCGATCTAAACATTCTGTATTTTAGTGCGGCGCTCGATTTTGGGCGCTGCGCTTTTTTATTGGCGGGTCGTGTCGGTAGATTGGACGTCCCTTTTTTGTTGTGAGGCGGCCGTGACGTTGAGGCTGACAATCCCCTTGAGACCCTTTTGGCCTATCTCGCAGCTTATGCTACGGCGGCAGCGGGACCCTTGAAACACCGGTTTGACGGGCTTGTGGGCAACGAAAAAGGGCCAGACAAATCTGGCCCCTTGTCGTTTGCAGTCGTTATATCGATCAGCCCTTGGTGGGCAGCGGTCCGATCAGCATGACCATCTGACGGCCTTCCATCTTGGGAAAGTTCTCGATCTTGCCATGCTCTTTGGTGTCTTCGGCCACACGCTCCAGCAACTCGCGACCGAGATTCTGGTGTGCCATTTCACGTCCACGGAAGCGCAACGTGATCTTCACCTTGTCGCCGTTTTCCAGAAACTTGAAAACATTGCGCATTTTGACATCGTAGTCATTGGTGTCCGTGTTCGGGCGGAACTTGACCTCTTTGATCTCGATGATCTTCTGCTTTTTGCGCGCTTCGGCTTCGCGTTTCTGTGTCTCGTATTTGAACTTGCCGAAATCCATGATCTTGCACACGGGCGGGTTGGCGTTGGGCGAAATTTCGACCAGGTCGAGGCCTGCTTCTTCCGCCATGTCCATGGCGCGCGTCGGTGTCACAACACCGACATTCTCGCCATCTGCGCCGATCAGGCGAATTTCGGGGGCACGAATTTTTTCGTTCACGCGCGGGCCAGTGTCACGTTGCGGCGGCGCGTTGTGGGGTCTTCGAGCGATGATGGTCGTCCTTTGATGGTTGGCAGAAAATTGAGGCCAAAACGTAGCCTCTGCACCAGCTATCTTCAAGCCGCAAATCGGCTGTCCTGTGCCGAAACTGTCGATTTTACCTCTTGTACCTTTCCATCGGCACGCGCATCTGACACCTCAGGATGAAACATGTGCATATGCACCATCGTGTACCGCTTGAAAGGGACAGGAAAATGAAAAATCTGATCTGGATTATTGTGGCTGTTGTAATCGCAGGGGGTGCTTTCCTGTTATATTCCGGCCAGACACCGAAACAGGCCATCGACGAGGCAACGGAAGCTTTGAGCCCCGAAGAGACGGTGGACGCGGCAAGTGAAGCTGTCGAAGAAGCGGTCGATGCTACCGTAGAGGCTGTTTCCGAAGCTGCGTCGGATGCTGAAGAGACAGCAACTGCGATTGCGGATGAAGTGGTGGAAACGACAACCGAAGGCGTGGAAGCGGCGGAAGAGGCTGCATCGGATGCTGTAGAGGCGACGACAGACGCTGTGGAAGATGCGACCGAGACTGCGTCGGATGTGGCAACGGACGCAACCGAAGCTGCGAGCGAAGCAACGGCGGATGTGACCGACGAAGCGGCGGAAGCTGCTGCGGACGCAACAGAAGCGGCAACGGACGCAACGGATGCTGCGAGTGACGCTGCTGCGGATGTCGCGGATACAACGGAGGAAGCGGCAACCGATGCGGCGGATGCTGCAGGTGAAGCAACGGAAGAGATTGCGGATACAGCAGAGGACGCGGCAACGGACGCAACTGACGCCGCAAGTGAAGCAACGGACGAGATCGCCGATACGGCGGAGGATGTGACAACGGACGCTGCGGATGCCGCAAGTGAAGCCGCGGCAGACGCAACGGATGCGACTGAAGAGGCAGCGGAAGACGTATCTGAGGCCGTGACCGCAGAAACAACCGAAGCGACCACGCCCGATCCCTTGTCCGTCGAAGGATTTGACCTTGGTCAAGTGTCCGACATGATCGACGGATCGGATTTGAGCATCGTGCAGAAAACCGCGTTGAAAACGAGCCTTGAGCAAGCACAAAACAACCCTGCATTGCTGCAAGGCGCTCTGGATCAGGTCAAAACCGCGATGGGTCGGTAACCGACATCTTCGTGTTGATGCGATGACACACCGCGCTCTGGTTTCCAGAGCGCGGTTTTTTTTGGCCACTGTCGGGCCCTCGGGCAAGGTCTTGTGGCAAAAGCGCCGGGTATGACGGATTGGGCGATGAGGACGCTGTCGGCACAATGCGCAGGTTTGAAGGCGAAGTGACCACAGCAAGATCACGCGTGGAACATGGTCCACGTCGCATTCCTATGTCCAGATACAGGCTTTGGTTTTGATTCTGTCGGCCCAGACGAGTCCGCCCTGCGACGGTGATACCCATTTCGCTTAAATGACGGCGGTCTGAGATGTAATCTCAGCGCGCTTGTGCGCGTCGTTGGAAAGGATGTCGACAGGGTACAGCGACGCCAGCATTGCCGACTGCAAGCGCGAGATAGAGTGGGATCCGATGGCCCATAAACACCGCGTGCGCCACCCGGTGATGACCCGCCATCCCGGAACAGGGGTTGCAGCGCGATATGTCTTTGAAGATTTGACCACGCAATTCGACGGCCAGAGACAATGCGCCGCTGCCCGGGTGTCCGCAGCGGTCAATACCGGATCGATCCTGACCCGCCGCGAGGATTGGACGCTTGCGATGGTTATTCCGTCGGACGATCATCGGGTGCCGCGTTGAGCAGTTGCCAGTCCGCGAGCCGGAAACTGTTAGAGTTTACACGCTGTACCGTCCGCCCTGGAAACTGAATTTGGGCACCAAAAGGCGGTGTCATAGCTCGACAGATCGAAGAGTTTTTCCGGCGGTTCGCAGCCGAGCGTCGTCGAACCGGGAATCCAGCCCTTTACGGCGAATTCGCGCCACAGTAACAAAGTACCATGACGATAAGCAGCGTTGGCCGATGGCGCCCTGGCGCCGGACGTGCTGACATCACAAAGGAATGAAAAATGAAATATCTTGCAATGATGATCGCCGTCGTAGCACTTACGGCCTGCGAGAACATGGACAGCCAGGCGCGCACCACTGCGGGTGCACTCGGGGGGGCCGCTGCCGGTGTCGGCGTGGCCAGCGCATTGGGCGGTGGCTCAACTGCAAAGGCAATCGGTGGTTTGGCAGGCGGCGCGGCCGGCGTTGCCGTTGCGCAGAACCAACAACCACAAGCCCGTTGCGTCGGCACACGTCCTGACGGTTCGACTTTCCCGGTTCAGTGCCCCTGATCTCTGGTCTTGGCCACGACTGACCTAAAATAATGGATACACCAGCGTATGTTTTTGTGCGCTGGTGGCAAATATTGCGACGCGTGTGTCATCGTGAAATCGGATATCTTCATTTATTTCCGAATACGCGCGCGCCTGACAGCAGCAAGTCAGTCTTTGGCTGATTAAAAAAAACGCCCCGATGCTCTTGTGGAGCGCCGAGGCGTTTTTTGTTTCAGGTCGCCGCAAGCTTAATCGAGGAAGGCTTTTTCCACGACATATTGGGCAGGCTTGGAGTTTGCACCCTCTTCGAGGCCGTAATTCTCCAACATCTCTTTCAGTTCAAGGTTAAAGGCGAGGTTGCCGCAGATCATGGCCCGGTCCGTGTCCGGGTTCAGAGGCGCGACGCCCAGATCCGTGAACGCTTCGCCCGAATTCATCAGGTCGGTGATGCGGCCCATCTTGGGGCTCTGCTCGCGGGTTGTGGTGGGATAATACTTAATCTTTTTCCAGAAACCCTCGCCGATGACCTCGTTCAGCAGCTCGTCAGATTTCAGGTCTTCGATCAGCTTGGCACCATATTCCAATTCGCCCGCTTCGCGGCAGGTGTGGGTGATGATGACCTCATCGTAATCTTCATAGGTCTGCGGTTCGCGCAAGAGCGAAGCAAAGGGGGCAAAGCCGGTCCCGGTGGCAAAAAACCAGATGCGCTTGCCCGGGATCAGCGCGTCATGCACCAGCGTTCCCACGGGTTTGGGCCGCAGGATGATTTCATCACCGGGCTGGATGTGCTGAAGACGAGAGGTCAGCGGTCCGTCAGGGACCTTGATCGAGTAGAACTCCAACTCTTCGTCCCAGGATGGGGAGGCGATGGAATAGGCCCGCAGCAATGGCTTTTGCTTGCCGGTCTTTGGATCCGGGTCGCCCATCAGGCCGATCATCACAAACTCGCCCGAGCGGAACCGCAAGGAGACGGGTCGCGTCACCCGAAAGGAAAACAGGCGGTCCGTCCAGTGCTGAACGGATGTAACGGTCTGGGCGTCGGGGAGGGTTGGGGTCGCCTTGACGGCGGAGGATTCATTCACGGGTGTTTGCTCGGTCATGCTCATGTCAACGCAAGTTTACAATTGCGCCGCTCTCTATGGAAAGGGTTTTCTGGTACGGAAATAAGCTGAAACGCGCGTTTCACCATGATGTGGGTCAATGCGCGCCGCAAATCCGGTGCTTAGCAGTTTTGTCCGGGCTTAGTGGTTTGAAGCCCCGCGCAGACGGGCGTGATAGTCATGAGACTGCCAATCCGCGCGAAACTGCCACTCGTCTTCGGGTTGGCGGGCCGCAAGGGATTGGCTGATCTCGACCTCGTCAAAACCGGAACGGCGCGCCATGGCGTATTGGTCCGCTATGACATGGCCGTGCGCCCGAAGGCGCCCTTTGAATCCGCGCAGGCGCAACATGCGCGCGATGGTAAAGCCGCGCCCGTCGGCAAAGCTGGGGAAATCCACGCGGATGATATCGGCGCAGAGCGGGATGGTGTCGGGGTCGGCATCCGCAGGCACGTCCAGCGCCACAGCGTCATTGGCGGCCTCGCCCAAAGGGGTGTAGCCACGATCCCATGTGTCCGGGCCAAAGCCCTGATCCGTTACGAGAATTGTCATGTTGTTGCTCCTGTTCGGGCGTCATCTTGTGGCGTTCCTGCGCGCAGATCATTTTGTACAGTGCCTGCGCGCACGAGTTTGCCGTCGACAAAATGGATGCCGCATTCTTCCTTGTCCTGATCGCGCCAGCGCCCTGCACGCGGGTCTTCGCCGCTTGCCACGCGGGATGTGCAGGGCGCGCAGCCGATGGAGGGGTAGCCTTGCGCCACCAGCGGATGCCGGGGCAGGCGGTTTTCGTCCATATAGTCGCAAATATCCTGCGCCGCCCAGCGGGCCAGCGGATTGACCTTGATCTTGCTTGTCCCGTCTTCGACCTCGAAAAAATCCAGACCTGCGCGGCTGTCCGATTGATAGCGTTTGCGTCCGGTGATCCAGCCCGCATGAGGCTTGAGCGCGTTTTGCAAGGGGACGGTTTTTCGCAAAGCACAGCACGCATCGGTGTCACGCAGGTGCAAGGTGCTGTCCGGATCATGGGTTTTCGTATTTTCGGCGCGGATGACAGTGACATTCTGCAGCCGCAAACGTTCGGCAACCTCCATCTGATAGACCAGCGTCTCGGCGAACAGCATTTCGGTGTCGATAAAGATTACCGGAATGTCCCGTTTGATCATTGCACCGAGGTGCAACAAGACCACCGATTCCGCCCCGAAACTCGAAACCAGCGCCAGATCGGGGATTGCCGCGAGCGCTTCGCGCAGGACGTCCGTCGCCCCGTGGTGCTGTAGGCGGGCGTTCAGCGCCGCCACGAGCGTATCGGCTGCGTGGCTGGCCGACCCTTCGGGGAGAGTTTTTTGGGCAAG
This sequence comes from Tateyamaria pelophila, assembly GCF_019966495.1. GTDB lineage: Bacteria > Pseudomonadota > Alphaproteobacteria > Rhodobacterales > Rhodobacteraceae > Tateyamaria > Tateyamaria pelophila. The sequence continues at coordinate 17,198 of NZ_JAIMIA010000003.1, forward strand.
ATGAAGCATGGGATCTATTCCGCTGCGACGGCTTTGGATTCGGGATAGAGGGCCGCTTTGAATGGGGCCATGCCGGTGCGCCTGTAGGTGTCGAGGAATGGCTCATCTTCGTTGGTGCGCAAATCAAGATAGGCGTCGACGATCCGTTCGATTGCGGGAATGATGTCGTCTGCGGAAAAGCCGGGGCCTGCGCGGTCGCCGACGGCGGCCGTTTCGGTGTGATCGCCGCCCAGTGTGATCTGGTAGGATTCGACCCCAGCCCGGTCGAGGCCGAGGATGCCGATATGGCCCACATGGTGATGCCCGCAAGCGTTGATGCAGCCCGAGATTTTGATCTTTAGTTGGCCGATATCGTGTTCACGCTTGATATCGTCAAAGCGGTTGGCAATCTGCTGGGCGATCGGGATCGAGCGGGCAGTGGCCAGCGCGCAATAGTCCATACCGGGGCAGGCGATGATGTCACTGATCAGGCCGATATTGGCAGTGGCCAGTTCTGCGGATTTGAGCCGTGCATGCAGCGCTGGCAGGTCTGAGATGTGCACATGGGGCAGAATCACGTTCTGTTCATGGCTGATCCGCAATTGGTCGTGGCCGAACTCTTCGGCCAGATCGGCCATCAGCCGCATTTGGTCAGAGGACGCATCGCCCGGTGTCGCGCCGTGCTTTTTCAAGGAGATGGACACGATCTTGTAGCCCGGAGCCTTGTGGGCGGTCAGGTTGGTGTCGGCCCATGACCGGAACACCGGATCGCTGTGATAGGCGTCTTTGAAACGCGCTTCGGATGTGGCTTTAAAGCTAGGCGGGGCAAAGTGGCCCTCGATTTCGCGCAGCATTTGCTGATCCACGCCGGTGAAAGCGGCACGGGTTTTGACAAAGCGTGCGTCCACCAGGCGGCGGATTTCATCGATGCCGTGTTCGTGCACGGTGATCTTGATCCGCGCCTTGTACTTGTTATCGCGCCGACCGATCTGGTTCCAAACCGAGACGATGGCCTCGAGATAGGGCAGCAGATCCGCTTCGGGCAAGAAGTCATTGATAACCTTGCCGATCATTGGTGTGCGCCCGAGGCCACCGCCGACGATGACTTCAAAACCACGCGCACCGTCGCGTTCCAGCATCCGCAGGCCGATGTCATGTGCCTTGGTCACGGCGCGGTCGTTGGGCGAGCCTGTGATCGCGATCTTGAACTTGCGGGGCATGAACTGGAATTCGGGATGATCCGTAGACCATTGGCGCAAAAGCTCGGCAACGGGCCGCGGGTCCGCGATCTCGTCCGCGGCGGCACCGGAAAAGTGATCGGCCGTCACGTTGCGGATGGTGTTCCCGGACGTCTGGATGGCGTGCATGCCGACCTCGGCCAGCGCGTCCAACATGTCGGGCACGTCCTTGAGCGCGGGCCAGTTGAACTGGATGTTCTGGCGCGTGGTGAAATGGCCGTAGCCCTTGTCCCACCGTTCAGCGATCTCGGCGAGTTTGCGCATCTTGGCCCCGTTCAGCGTGCCGTAGGGGATGGCGACGCGCAGCATGTAGGCGTGCAATTGCAGATAAAGACCGTTCATGAGGCGCAGGGGTTTGAATTCATCCTCGGTCAGGCTGCCTGCGATGCGGCGTTCGACTTGGGTACGAAACTGGGCGTTGCGCGCGGCGAGGAAGTCGGTGTCGAATTCGGAATAGCTATACATCAGTGCAACTCCACTTGTTTGCCGTGGGCGTAGTTCGATGGGCCTGTTGCGCGAAAATCTTCGCGAAAATGCGTGGGTGTCGGCAGGCCGTCCTGCAGGGTGATCTCGGCGAGGTAGGCCCCGACGACGACATCCCGTTGCTGTATGGCATCGATGAGCCGCAGGTCCGCATCCGCCTCATCGGTCAGAACCTCGGCGTCCTGCAGGCGGCGTGTCCAACCGGCGGCGGTCTGATAGATCACGTCGCCTTGCAGCAGGTGGTTGGCAGTGACGACTTTGGGTGTGAAGGGTTTGGGCATCACAGAACCTTTCGTGCGGTGTCGGATTGAGCGACAGGGTGCATGGGTTGCGTATGGGGTGGCAGGCCGGACAGCGCGTTTTGCGCGGCGCGCGGGGCGAGGCCGATGAAAGTCAGGGCCGGGCCGTCCAGACCTGCGTTTGAAATCGTCGGCTCCATGTCGGAGACGGTCGTGCTCAGCACCCGTTGATCGCGGCGCGAGGCGTTTTCGATCACGGTGACGGGTGTGGCTGGATCGATCCCGTGCATCAGCAGGCGGCCCTGAATGAAACGCGCGGATTTCTTGCCCATATAGATCGCGGCGACTTCGCCGGTTTGGGCCAGCGCTTTCCAGTCATGATCGGCAAAGCCTTTCATGTCGTGACCGGTCAGAAAGCGGACGGAGGAATTGCGGCCCCGCTTGGTCAGCGATTGCCCGATCGAGGCGACGGCGGCGGAAGCGGATGTAATGCCGGGCACGATGTTCCAGCTGATATTTGCATCCGTGACGGCGTCGATCTCTTCGTCGAGGCGGCCAAAGACGGTGGCGTCGCCGGACTTGAGCCGCACCACCTGTGCGCCTTTCAACCCATGTTCGACGATCAGGGCGTTGATCACGTCTTGGGGCGTGGACGGACCGAACGCCTCTTTGCCGACATCGATCATCGTGGCCTCGCGGCGGGCCAGTTCGAGTATCTCGGGCGAAATCAAGCGGTCGTAGATCACGACATCCGCCTCATCCAGTGCCTTGCGTGCCTTGAGCGTCAGCAATTCAGGATCGCCGGGACCCGCGCCGACGAAGGCGACATGACCCTGACGCGTGTCGCGCATCAGGTGATCCGACAGGAGTGCGTCGAGGGCGGGTTGTATGGCTTCGACGCCGTCCGCCATCGCCCTTGGGCCCGCGTTGAAATAGTAGTCGCGCCAGAAGTCACGGCGCGGGCGGCCGAAGGGCAGCGCGTCCGCAGCCTTGCGAAACGCCTTGCCGATGGCCGCAAGGGTGCCGAGCCCCGTGGGCAGCTTTTCTTCGAGGTCGGCCTTGATGGCGCGGGCCAGCACAGGGGCGGCCCCTTCGGTGCCGATGGCGATTGTGACAGGGTCACGATCCACGATGGCGGGGGTGATGAACTGGCTGTCGGCCAGATTATCCACGATATTGACCAGCGCGCCGTCGGCATGGGCGATGGCGGCGGTGCGCTTGTCCTCGGCAGCGTCTTCGTCGGCGGCATAGAACAGGGCGGCGCAGAGCGTATCGCCGGGTTCCATCGTGCGTTCGATCAGGGTCAGTTTCCCGGCGTTTGCCCAGGCCTTGATTTGGGCATCCGCATCAGGCGCAATGACGGTCAGATTGGCCGTGGTTTTCATCAGCAAGCGCAGCTTGGCCTGTGCCGCATCGCCGCCACCCGACAGCACGATCCGGCGGCCTGCGGTGTTGAGGAAGATTGGGAAGTGGTTCATGACGGGCCTCTGATCGCTGTAGCTTGTGCTCAATATAGGAAATTGTTCTGGATATCCGCCAGTACCTCACGCATATAAGGACGTGTGTTCTGGTTCGATGTCAGTTTAGAGCGTTTGTTCGCAAAACAGGAGTGGAATGGAATGGCTGTTCGCATTGATGGGGTGGATCGCAAAATTCTGGCCGAGATGCAGCGCGATGCCAGCCAGTCGCTGGACGATATCGCCCGCGCTGTGGGCTCATCCAAAACGCCGGTCTGGAACCGGATTCGCAAATTGAAAGAGGCTGGCGTCATCCGCCAGCAGACCGTTTTCCTCGATGCGGAGGCACTCGGGTTCGAGGCGTGCTTTTTTGTTCTGATCCGCACATCGGAACATGATGCAGACTGGCAGGCACGCTTTCTGAAAGCGCTGCAAGATCGCGCCGAGGTACAAGAGGCGCACCGTCTGGCGGGCGATATCGACTACATCCTGAAAGTGCGGGTCCGCAACGCGCGCGCCTATGATGCGTTCTACCAGGCGCTGATCTCGGAGGTGCGGGTGCACAACGTGACGGCGCTGTTGTCGATGGAAGAGATCAAATCGACGACGATGCTGCCGTTGGAGATTTGATCGGTGTTGGCGGCTGCATTGCGTTCAAGTCCGGCCTCGCACGGCTGAAGTCGGCCTGTGTTCCGTCCGCCGGAATTCTGAACGGGCGCGGAAAATATCATCAGGCTTGCTTCGGCCCAATAGTTTTGCGTAACGTGTGCGTCCATGACACAGCAACAGACGCAAAACGTGAACAAAGCTGCGCGCAAGAGGGTGGTTGCGGTCGTACTGGCACTGGCCAGCCTCGCTTTGTTTCTTGCGATGATTTTCGAAGACATTGGTGAATTCGCCACCGCCGATTGGACTAACCTCCCCGTTGGATTGATCGTGCGCTATGCTTTTGCAATGGGGCTGGGTGGCGCACTTGCCGGTTACATCCTGGCGGGCTGGTTCGGCAAATCGGGCATTTTTGGATGGCTGCTTGCCTTTGTTGGCGGTTTCCTGGCAACGACCTGTGCAGGCATCATCGGAAGCGCTTTTGGTCTCGCACCGGATCTTCTGTCTGATGGGTTTCAGGCCAGTGACATCCTTGCGATTGCTGCGGGCGCGTTCGTATTACCGCTGGCTATCATCGGATGGCCCATTCTTTTGCCGATATGGTTGGCTTTGGTCGGCTTGGCGCATGTTTTGGCTGGGAAACGGCGTTAGAATACACCAAAGCCCGAACAGCCCGCGCTGAAGCTCCGGTATGATTTAGCGCGCTGTCACCATCAAATGATCCAATTTGTGAAAGTGATAGCTGTTTGCATAGTGCGGAGCCTGGCTGATCCGCAGGTTCGGGGCGTGCTCGAACAGGGCGGGCAGGGCGATCTGCATTTCCAGTCGGGCCAGGGGCGCGCCCACGCAAAAATGTAGACCGCCGCCAAAGGCGAGGTGTGCGGGGGCTTTGCGAGCCGGATCGAACCTATGCGGATCGTCATAAATTGCGGGGTCCCGTCCGGCAGCCCCCAGCATCAGCGCGATCTCGTCGCCGGGCTGCATCACGTGGCCGCCGACTTCAACCGCGTCATAGGCGTAGCGTGTGAACATGTGCAGCGGTGGATCGAAACGCAGCAGTTCTTCGATCGTGCCTGCAATCTGGTCCGGGGCCAGCGCCTCCACCGACCCGGTCTCGATCAGGCATTTTACGGCGTTCCCGAGGCTGTGAACCGTGGCCTCATGGCCCGCGTTCAGCAAAAGAATGCAGGTGCCGATCATTTCCTCGCGGGACAGTCTGGTGCCGTCTTCTTCGGCGGCGATCAGTTCGGTAATCAGATCGTCGCGCGGATCATTGCGGCGCTGTTCGATATACCCACGCAAAAAATCGGTGAATTCGGTAGCCGCCTGATTGGCGGCGTCCTCGATGGCGCGGGTGCGGCCCGCCTGATACATCGCCACCATCGCGCTCGACCAGCGCAGCAGGTCCGGCCCCATCTCTTCGGGCACACCCAGGAGGCGCGCGATCACGCGCACGGGGACGTGTTGGCAATAGGTCGGGATCAGATCCACCTCGCCGCGGGGCAGCGCATCCAGCAAATTTGCGCAAATCTCGTGAATGTCACCGGTCAGCCCGGCGATCCGGCGCGATGTGAAGGCGTGCAAGACCAGTCGACGCAAGCGCGTGTGCTCCGGCGCCTCAAGTTCCAGCAGTGAATGCCGCTCTACGGCGTCGAAGGCCGTCAGATGACCCGGAACGGGGCCACGTTTGGCTTCTGGCATCGCGCGTCCCAGTCGTTTGTCGCGCAACAGGCGGTGCACCGAGGCGTGGTCAAAGGCGGCGAGCATGCCATAGTCCTTCCAGAACAGGACCGGGCCGTCCGCACGGGCACGGTCATAGACGGAATATGGGTCCTGTATGAAATCGGGGGCATGGGGCGACTGGATCAGCATAGGCGCTGTGTCTCAGGCCCGGCGGTGCTTGGCAAGACTGGCCAACGGCGGGGCGGTCAAGATAGGTTACATTTATGAGTGATGGGGTCATCAGACGGCTGGCGGGCGTGCTGGCGTTTCTAACACTGGTCGCCGCTGTGGCGGGCGGTGTGTGGCGCTATGGCTATTTTCAGGCGCTGGATCAGTTGGACCGGCAGGGGGCGTCGGACCTCGCGTTGGCCAGTGACCGGCTCAAGGGTCAGTTGCAGCGCTACCGGGAACTGGCCGTTCTGGTGGCTGATCATCCGCAGATCGGGGCGGTATTGGCAGGTGAGGACGTCGCGGCCGCCGAAGCGCTTTTTCTGGAAATCGCGGACAAGACCGCCGCCGCGGAAATCCTGCTGACCAATGCAGATGGGGTTCTGATGGCGGAGGCGCGCGGCACGACAAGCGGCGTTGATATCAGTCCGCTGGTCGAACGGGCCATGCAGGGCGCGCTGGGATGGGGCAGCGGGCAAACCACAACCGGCACGCGCGTGTTCGCCTACGCGGCTCCGGTTTTTGACGCATTGACGACAGTGCGCGGGGCCGTTGTGGTGTTTGCCGATTTGTCGAGCATCGAGTGGGACTGGGTCGGGTCCAACCCGGCGGTATTCTTTACCGATGCTTCGGACCGGGTGTTCATCACCAACCGCTCCGAAATCGTGTTTTGGCAGCGCCCCGAAAACGCACCGGGCCTGACCCCGACAGACGGGCAGCCCCTGCCTTTTGACAGCTACAATCTGGGGCGGCACGAGGTGTGGCAAATGGGATGGGGCCCGTATCTGCCGCGCAACGCGCTGCATATCAGTCGGAATCTGCCCGTGATCGGAATGCGGGGCGAAGCGTTGATCGATGTGGCCCCCGCGCGTCGTCTGGCAGGGTTGCAGGCGGCCGCCGTTGCGGGCCTGTGCCTTGCCTTTGGCGCGTTGTTGTTTCTGGCGACTGAGCGGCGGCGTACTTTGGCGCAAGCCAACGCATTGCTAGAGGCGCGGGTGGCGGAACGGACGGCTGAATTGCTGGACACCAACAGACAGTTGCGCCGTGAGGCGGAAGAACGCGAAGAAGCACAGGCCGCACTGGCGCGCGCACAGGCCGATCTGGTGCAGGCCGGCAAGCTTAGCGCGCTCGGTCAGATGAGTGCCGGCCTGAGCCACGAGTTGAACCAACCGCTGATGGCCATCCAGACCTATGCCGAAAACGCCGTGCAATTTCTGGAGCGGAACAAGACCGAGCGGGTGGGCGACAATCTGGGCCGCATTTCGGACATGGCGCGGCGCATGGGGCGAATCATCAAGAACCTGCGGGCCTTTTCGCGTCAGGAAAGCGCGCCGGCGGTCCGGGTGGATCTGGTCGCTGTCATCAACAGTGCGTTGGAGTTGACCGCACCGCGGCGGAGGCAAGAGGCGGTGACGCTGGTGTTTGATCCGCCGGACAAGGAAATATGGGTTTCAGGGGGCGAGGTGCGTCTGGGACAGGTCTTTGTCAACCTGATCACCAACGCGGTCGACGCGATGTCTGGCCGCGACGTGCGCGTGCTGACGATCGAGATCGCAGCTGGTGTCGCCACGGTGCGCGATACCGGCCCAGGGGTCGAAGTTGCCGATCGCGTCTTTGACCCGTTTTATTCCACCAAGGAAGTGGGCGCATCCGAGGGTATGGGCCTGGGCCTGTCCATTTCCTATGGAATCGTTCAGAGTTTTGGCGGCGAAATCCGCATCGGCAACGGGCCCGACGGCGCGGAATTCATAGTGGAATTGCAGCCTTGGGCTGAGGAGGTCGCGGCGTGACGATCAAGTTTCTGGTTGTGGATGATGATGCCGCCGTGCGCGATGCGCTGTCCCAGACGCTTGAGTTGGCGGATCTCGAGCCGATCAGCGCGGGTTCTTTCGTGGTGGCCAAGGACCACATCGCCGAAGATTTCGAGGGCGTCATCCTGTCGGATATTCGGATGCCGGGGCGCGACGGGTTTCATTTGCTGGCGCATGCCCGCAAGATCGATGCGGACCTGCCGGTGATTCTGCTGACGGGAGAGGGAGATATCCCGATGGCCGTCCGTGCGATGCGCGAGGGGGCTTTTGGGTTTCTGGAAAAACCCTGTGCGCGCAATGATTTGCTGGCCGTTCTAGAGCGGGCTTTGAAAACCCGCACACTGGTTTTGGAAAACCGCCGCCTGCGGGCGTTGGTCGAAAGCGGTGATCCCGCTGCCCGGATGTTGTTCGGGCAATCGGAATTGGCCGATGGGCTGCGGGCGCGGGTGAGGCGGGTGGCACCGCTGGAGACCGAAGTGCTGGTCACCGGTGCGCCGGGCACGGGAATCTCGAAAGTGGCCGAAGTCATTCACCTGTCCTCGCTGCGCTCCAAGGCCCCGTTCGTGAAACGGGCGGCCGCCGATCTGGGCGCGGACGATCTGGCGCATGCGTTGGAGAGCGCAAAGGGCGGCAGTCTATTTCTGGACGAGGTCGCGGGCCTGCCCGCCGCGGCGCAACTGGCGTTGCTGGAGGCGCTGGAGGCGGGATGCGCCGCGCGCCTGATTGCAGGCAGCACGCGCGATTTGGCGGCCGCGGCAGAGCAGGGCGCATTGAACGCGGATCTCTACTACCGACTTGACGTGATGCCCGTGCGCGTGCCGTCGCTGAGCGAGCGGCCCGAAGACATTCCGGTGCTGTTTCGTCACTATGTCGCGCAGGCTGCGGAACAGGCCGGGCTGTCAGCGCCTGAACTGGCCCCCGATCACATGGCTGCGCTCATGGCACAGGACTGGCCCGGAAATGCACGATCCCTGATGAGTGCGGCCATGCGCTTTGTGCTTGGCATGCCCGAAGAGGTCACACATGAGGTCGATCTGGGGCTGGCAGAGCAATTGGCGCGGGTCGAACGATCCCTGTTGATCGCCGCATTGGGGCGTCAAAACGGGCATGCGAGCGATGCGGCCAAAGCACTGAAACTGCCACGCAAGACGTTTTATGACAAGCTGACACGCTACGGGATTCGCGCCGAAGACTATCGGCGCTAACACTGTGCGGAATTTCGCACACAGCTTCTGTGTCGTGTGTGGATTTCCGCACTTTGAAAGTCAAGCGATGTGGCGCATTCCTTAAGAACAACCTGCAAGTACATGTAATAAAGTATAAATTCAGGACTCTAGAATCTGATAACTTTAGTGCTTGGGTCAGGTTGCACGGCTTGGTCTCTATACGGTGACGCTGCCTGTTACGGAGCGGCGGATGCAAAGCCCTTAAACTCTCTGGGAGGAGATACCATGAAATTTATGACCGCTGCCGCCACGGCATTGGCCTTGACCGTAAGTGCGGGCGCTGTTGCCGCCGCCTGTGATGACGGCGAAATCGTCATCAAGTTCAGCCACGTGACAAATACCGACAAGCACCCCAAAGGCATTGCAGCGTCCTTGCTGCAGCAACGGGTGAATGATGAAATGAACGGCACAGCCTGCATGGAAGTGTTCCCACAGTCGACGCTGTACAATGACGATCAGGTTCTCGAAGCCCTGCTGCAAGGCGACGTGCAGTTGGCCGCACCATCACTGTCGAAATTCGAGCAATTTACCAAGAAGTTCCGGATCTTCGATCTGCCCTTCATGTTCAAGAACATCGACGCAGTCGACGCATTCCAGACCTCGGAAACCGGGCAGGCGATGAAAGAGTCGATGACGCGCCGTGGATTGCTGGGACTTGCGTTCTGGCACAATGGCATGAAGCAAATGTCCGCCAATGTCCCGCTGATCAGCCCGACGGATGCCAACGGCCTCAAATTCCGGGTCCAGAACTCGGACGTGCTCAAGGCGCAGATGGCCGCCATCGGTGGATCGCCGCAGCCCATGGCGTTCTCCGAAGTTTACGGCGCCCTGCAAACCGGCGTTGTCGATGGTCAGGAAAACACGTGGTCGAACATCTACGGCCAGAAGTTCTTTGAAGTTCAGGACGGCGTGACCGAGACCAATCACGGCATCATCGACTATCTTGTCGTGACCTCAACCGATTTTTGGGACAGCCTGGAGGATGACACGCGTGATCAGCTTGCGACCATTCTGGACGAAGTCACAACGGCCCGGAACGCCGAGTCGACACGGGTGAACGACGAAGCCAAAGCGGCCATCGTCTCTGCGGGTGGCGTGGTGCGCGAGCTGGACGAAGCACAGCGCGCCGAGTGGGTCGCCGTCATGAACCCCGTCTGGGACGAGTTCAAGGACGACGTGGGTCAGGACAACATTGACGCCGCACAGGCGATCAACGCAGGCTTCTGATCTGACGACGTCATGGTGTTGCGCTCCGGCCCGTTCCGGTGCGCAACCCGAACCCTTCAGCGTTGCACACCTCGTACACCGCATTTTCTCCGTACATCTGAAAGGGGCAGCTTATGGCGCATCACGCACAGCCAAAAAGCACCTTGGGCCGTATCGTCAACGAAATCGAAGAGACCATGATCGCGCTCCTGCTGGCGGGAATGACGATTATCACCTTCATCAACGTGGTGCTCCGTTATGGGTACAACACGGGTCTTGTCTGGGGCCTTGAGGCGGTGACATTTCTGTTTGCCTGGCTGGTCCTGTTCGGGGTGAGCTATGCCGTCAAGATCACTGCCCATCTGGGCGTGGACGCGGTGATCAACCTGTTTTCGCCACCGGTGCGCAAAGTACTGGCTCTGATCGCGGCCACCGTCTGCCTCGCCTATGCGTTCCTGCTGCTCAAGGGGGCGTGGGATTACTGGGCGAATTTTGCCAACCTGCCGCAGACCACGGGCAAATGGTTTCCCACCGGGTTCGAAGAGATGCGCCGCTCATCCTATCGCGGCTGGTACGAGACCATCGATATTCCGTTCCCCGAGTGGTTGCGCTGGATCCAGCCGATCATGAATGAGGGGGAAGATTACGAGAAAATCCCCCGTTTCATTCCCTATTCAATCCTGCCCTTTGGCATGGCCCTGCTGCTGTTTCGTTTTGCTCAGGCCACGATGCGCCTGATCCGTGGAGAAGCCACCAGCCTGATCGTCAGCCACGAAGCTGAAGACGAGGTCGAAGCCGTCAAACACATGAATGAGGGCGCATAAGCCATGGAAGTTGCAATTCTTTTTATCATGGTCGTGGGCTTGATGCTGATCGGTGTTCCGATCGCGGTGAGCCTTGGCATGTCGTCCATCATCTTTCTGCTGTTTCTCAGTGATACCTCGCTTGCGTCGATTGCGCAGACGTTGTTTCAGGCTATGGCCGGGCACTATACCTTGCTGGCGATCCCGTTTTTTGTTCTGGCGTCGACCTTCATGTCGACAGGTGGTGTCGCGAAACGGATCATTCGTTTCTCCATTGCCCTGGTGGGGCACTTTCCAGGCGGTCTGGCGATTGCGGGCGTGTTTGCCTGTATGATGTTCGCGGCCCTGTCGGGATCGTCCCCGGCGACGGTGGTGGCCATCGGATCCATCGTGATCGCGGGCATGCGTCAGGTTGGGTATACCAAGGACTTTGCCGCAGGCGTCATCGCCAACGCAGGTACATTGGGCATTCTGATCCCCCCCTCCATCGTCATGGTGGTCTATGCATCCGCCACCGATGTGTCCGTGGGCAGGATGTTCCTTGCCGGCGTCATTCCAGGCTTGCTGGCCGGGATGATGTTGATGACGACCATCTATATCATCGCACGTGTCAGAAACCTGCCAAAGGGAGAATGGCAAGGCTGGGGCGAGGTGGCATCAGCCGCCGGTACGGCTTCCGGTGGATTGTTCCTGATCATCATCATCCTTGGTGGGATCTATGGCGGGATATTTACTCCCACCGAAGCGGCGGCCGTCGCGGCGGTCTATGCCTTTCTCATCGCCAGCTTCATCTATCGGGATATGGGCGTTTTTGCCCATTACCCGCCAAAGGCCGGGAACTTTACCGGAATCACCCTGATGCTTGGCCTGTTTTTCGGGATCATGCTGTGGTTGATCACGGGGGGCAGCGTTGCGCTGACTACGGCGACGCTGATCGGCTTTGTCGCGGCGGCGGGGGTCGCCGTGGCCGAGCGGCTCATGCGGGGCCTGCCCCTGAACCCTGTCGGCATTGTAAGTGACTTTGCCCGGATGCCGCTGGCATTGGTGCACAAGGACACAAAAAACGCGTTCTTCGAGGCGGGCAAGCTGACCGTTACGCTGATGTTCATCATTGCCAATGCGTTGATCCTGAAGCACGTTCTGACCGATGAGCAGATCCCGCAGCAAATCGCGGGCGCGATGCTGGATGCGGGCTTCGGGCCGATCGTGTTCCTGATCATCGTTAACGTGATCTTGCTGATCGGTGGTCAGTTCATGGAGCCGTCGGGCTTGTTGGTGATCGTGGCGCCACTGGTGTTCCCGATCGCGATCGAGCTGGGGATCGATCCCATTCACCTTGGCATCATCATGGTGGTGAACATGGAGATCGGGATGATCACGCCACCTGTAGGGCTGAACCTGTTCGTGACGTCGGGCGTGGCCAACATGCCGATGATGTCGGTGGTGCGCGCAGCGTTGCCCTTCACCGCCGTACTTTTCGTCTTTTTGATTATGGTGACCTATATCCCGATCATTTCGACCTGGTTGCCGACGATGATGATGGGCCCCGAGGTGATCATAAGATAGAGCCGGTCGCCGGGTGCGGTTGGGGGGCTCTGCCCCCCCGCCGCGGTGCGGCGCCCCCCGGGATATTTAAGGCCGAAAGAAGATCAGGATTCCGCGAGGGCGTCGATGATGGGCTGAAAATCTGTCGCCTTGAGCGATGCACCACCGACGAGCGCGCCGTCCACGTTTTGTGCCTGAAAGATCTCTGCGGCGTTGGCAGGTTTGACCGAACCCCCATAGAGCAGCCGGATTTGCGCACCTTCTACGCCCAGACGATCGATCAGTTCGGCCCGCAACATATCGTGGGTTTCAACGATCTGATCCAACGTGGGAACCTTGCCGGTGCCGATGGCCCAGATGGGTTCATAAGCGACCACAGTATTGGCGGCGGTGGCATCGTCGGGCAGGGACGCCTGAAGCTGTGCCGCGATAATCTCAAGGGTGGCGTCACCAGCACGTTCCGCTTCGCTTTCGCCGATGCACAAGATGGCATTGAGCCCGGCAGCCCATGCGGCTTGTACCTTGGCGCGGACCATCTCGTTGCTCTCGTTGTGGCCATCGCGCCGTTCGGAGTGGCCGACGATCACGTGTGTGGCGCCGGTATTGGCGATCATCGACGCAGCGATGTCACCGGTATAAGCGCCTTTGGTCTCCGCGTGGCAGTCCTGGCCACCGATTTCGACGGGGCTGCCTTGTGCCCTGAATGACGCAAGGGTCAGCAGTGTGTGGGGCGGGCAGATCACGATTTGAGGGGCTTGGGCGGTTTGGCTGGTTGCCAGGGTCCCCAGTTCGTCCAATAGCCCACTATCGCCGTTCATTTTCCAATTGCCTGCTGCCAGTTTGCGCCGCATGTCGCTTACCTCTAAAATTATATCCCGTTGGTCCTAGCACCCGTGCGGCGCCTCGGCTAGTGCTGGCGCCAATCGCGTATGGAGGTGGCTATGATCCCACGGCTGGATGCACAAAAACTGGTGGCACGGGATGCGTCAAGCCTTGACGCGTTGCGCGATGCTGCCACGGGGGCAGGGTTTGCGACGGTGCACAACACTGCCCTGAGTGCCGCGCGCGTGACGGAGGTGATTGAAACCTACCGCACGTTCTTTCACCGCAGCGCAGCGCAAAAGCGCCAGCTGGATATGGCGCAGACCGGATCGAACCGGGGATGGGGTGCGCCGGGATCCGAGCAGGTCGATCCGGATGCCAATCCCGATTACAAACAGTTCTTTGACGTGGGCTTTCAGTTGCACGACGGGCATCCGCTGGCGGGAAAGGTGTTCTATGCGCCGAACCTCTGGCCTGAAGACCCTGAGTTCAAGCGGGTTATTTCAGCCTATTACGATGATGCGCTGGCAATTTCAAAGAGCCTGCTTTCGGCCATATCAGCAGCGCTTGGCATGGACGATGCGCGGTTCGAAGGGGCTTTTGAAACGCCGATGGCCTTGCTGCGGGGCAATTTTTATCCCGCCCGTCCGACATGGGCGGGGGCAAAGGATTTCGGCATTGCGACACATACGGATTACGGCTGTCTGACACTGTTGGCCACCGATGGATCACCGGGGTTGGAGGTGCGCAAACGCGGTGGCGGCTGGATTCCGGTCAGCGCACCGCCGGGGGAATTCGTGATCAATTTTGGCGAAATGCTGGAGTTCTGGACCGGTGGCCGTGTCACCGCCACGCCGCACCGGGTTGTCGGGGGGACCGCAGAGCGCATTTCGGTACCGATGTTCTTTAACCCAACGTACGACACCAATATCGCACCGGCTGGAGCGCCGGTGATGTTGGCGGGCGATCACCTTTCCGCGCGTTTCCGGGCCACCTACGTGCATTTGCAGGGTGGTTCGTGAGCGTGGGCGCCGAGCATGATAGACGGCGCAACTGAGGCGGGGACGACGATCACGGCGCGGTTCGGACCGTCCAATGCCCTCATGTTTGTTCCCGGACGTCGCGGACGCGGCGCGCAATTTTTCGGTTTTTGGGCGTGTTCGACGCATATGTCCGCTTCGCGTCTCAGATAGTCAGGGCGGAACCTAAGCCCAACGGATCAAACCGATCACGGCTGAAGTTGCATAGAAGCCCTGGAGTAAAAGGAAGGTCCATCGTTTGTCGATGAGTGCCCAGGCGGCGAACAACGCCGACGAAACCAGCAGCAGGGTAAAGCCAATCAATTCGTTGCCCGTATTGGACGCGATCAGCAGTGCATAAGCCATCGCAAGAACGGAACCCGAGATTTCGAACAGCGATGTGAGTCTTCTGTTTTCCACGATATGACCTTTGAACGCTAAATTTTCGCGAAAACTAGTGGATTTAAAACCGATTGCAATTGTCGCCTTGTCCGCATCGCAGACGGTGCGATGGCCGCGACAAATCGGCGGATGTGTTGGACTGGTGTTTATAGACAGGCCAGTGCTGCGCGGGCCAGTGCGACGGCTTCTTCTGCGTCGTCCTGCGCGCTGTCGGGGAGGGTCCAATAGGGCATGGCGGTGGGGGATTTGCCGGGGCGGACGGAGGTCCAGCGTTTCATCCCGAGAGCATCAAACCGGTCCTGCATTTCGCCCTGACCTTTGAGCATGATCCTCCCATCCGACAACATCACCGCAAAGATTACGCCGCGGTGGTAAATCCCCAGCCCGCCAAACATCTTGCGCGTCGTCAGTTCCCCCAGCGCGTCGAAAAGGTCGCGCGCATGTGCGATCTCTTCGTTCGACAGGGCCACTTCAGGAGGCGTTTTGATCGGCGGCCAGTTCGTCGACACCCTTGAAGCTGATCGATTCGCCGCAGCCACAGGCATCGGACACGTTTGGGTTGTTGAATTTGAACCCGGATTCGAGCAGCGATGTTTCGTAGTCGATTTCTGTTCCGAAAAGAAACATCTGTGCCATGGGGGCGATCATGACACGCGCGCCGTCCTGTTCGACAGTTTCATCGTTGGGGTCCGCGACGTCCACATATTCCATGGTGTATTCCATACCCGCACAGCCGCCTTTTTTCACGCCGATGCGCAACCCCTGATGTCCGTCCTTGGCCATCAGTCTGGAAATGTGTGCTGCGGCACGGTCGGTGATGCTGACGGCCTGTTTGCCGGGTATCGAGAACATGGAATGCACCTCAGGTTATCTGACTGTTAAGGTAGGGCTTTGCGCCGCGCGCTGCAAGAGGGGGGGGTGCGTGACATGTTTGCAGGGTCGGCGTGAACGTCAAGCCGACGGCTTTCAAAAGGCATACTGGGCTTTTCAACCATATCTGAGGCTTCGATGCGCCATCGGATCGCAAAAAAGTCAACAAGACGTTCCTGCAGCCATTTCTGACCTACACGACACCGGACGGGTGGACATATTCGTTAAACACCGAACCGACCTATGACTGGGAAAGCGAGGAGTGGACTGTGCCGATCAACATCGGCATCAGTAAGCTGGGCAAGTTTGGGGAACAGCCTGTCAGCCTTCAGGCCGGATACCGCTATTGCGTCGATGCACCAGACGGTGGACCGGATTGGAATGTTCGTTTTGTCGTGACGCTCCTGTTTCCAAAGTAAGCCGCTTACCTGACGCCGCGCCCTGAATGGATGTCGTGCGGAGCGATCCGTGCGACGGCATCTGGCTTTTATGCGCGGCGAGACCACGTTGCCTAAAATACATCTCAAAAAAGAGGGCCGCCGGACAATGCGGCGGCCCTGAGGCGTGGACAGTGCCGGTATGCCTGCACTCGCAACGCAAATGGGGACATCAGACAACAAGGCGCATATCGGCGTGTGTATGATTGCCACAACGATATTACGGTTTTCAAACGCAGACGTGACTGTTTTGCGACAGGCTGTGGATCGGTCAACACGACTAGGATTGCTTACATGAAGCCCAATTCAAGACGCGCCTCATCCGACATCATCTCCATGCCCCACGGCGGTTCCCAGACAAGTTCGACGTCTACTTGTTTGACACCGGGCAAAGGTTCGACCGCGTCGGCGACCCAGCCGGGCATCTCGCCCGCCACGGGACAGCCGGGGGCTGTCAGGCTCATGATGATCTTGACCTCGTTCTCTTCGGAGATGTCGATCGTGTAGATCAACCCCAGCTCAAAGATATTCACCGGGATTTCAGGGTCATAGACGGAGCGGCACGCCTCTACCACGGCCTCGTGCAGCGGGTGATCGGTGGAGGACGGCGCAATCAGCGGCGTTCCTTCAAGCATGTCATTGGGTTGGTTCATCGGCCCCTCGCTCTGTTCCTGAGTCTTTATATAGGGATAGGGCGGGGTGTGGTAAAGGGGGCGCTCATAAGGTCGGCACCAGAGTGCATACGCGATCAGGCGCGGTTGGGAGAACTGCGCCTGTTGCTTTCAAACGGAGGCGCTGCATCGTCCATTGGGGCCTGCGTTCAAATAACGTGCACTGACGAGGGGTGTTTGAGAGCAGGGCGGCATTGCGCCACGGTGACATGTGCGCTGTCGTACAGTCAGCACAACATGGCTCTGGGGTCTACTGACACACATTGGGATGTCCGGTCTGAGCCCTAACGTACCAATGCCGAGCTATCGGGAAATCAACTGCAGATAGTCGCGCGTTTCAGTGAACATCTCATAAAAGAGCGACATAGGCGTTGGCCAAGGCGGGGTCAGTGCTGCTTCCACCTCGCCAATGTCGAATTGCAGAATTGCGTCATGCTTTTTCGCCAGGTGCTGCATGCGTTTGTTTTCTCTCAGACAGAGCATGTAAATCGATTTGATGTTACGGTTCTGTGCTGCGGTGAGAACACGGTCGAAAAGCGCATCGCCGATGCCTCTTTCTTGCCAATCAGGTTCAACCATCAGGGCAATTTCCGCAGTGCGGGGCCAACTGCCCGGAAGAATGCGCAATTCGGATATGCCCCTCAACGCCTGATCGGTAAATGCTCCATAGGCCACGCTATCGGAAGACACCAAACCTTCAGCGTAACTCGTGACGTAATCATCGCTCACTTGGGAACAAAATCTGAGGCGACGTGTTTGCAGGTCCGTTCTGTTAAAGAAGTCGACGAGGTCGGGTTGGTCGGATTGCAACAATCGCCTTATGTCGGGTCTGATATGGGTTACTTCAGTTTTCATGAAATCGGGCATCACGGTTGAGTCAGCGTTTTTAGTCGCTGTGTTAACCTCCCACGCTGTACTTATGCTGCATTGCGGCATTGTCCAGCGGTATGAGGTTGATTTCTCATTTTTTCGGTCTCGGACGCTAACTTAGACGCATAAAAATCGCCACATCCACGTTCTGACCATGGTGTTTCAGGTTGCCGACCACTCGAACGTCAGAGAGTCTGGCTGAATACGTAAAAAACGCGCCTTCGTCCGCGCTGTCGACTTGCCAAGTGAAGCGTTTTCTTTGAACGTATTCAAATCCGGCGGGAACGAAACTTGATTGATCGCATTGGCAGATGGTAGAGGATAAGGGAAACATCAAAGAAATGCTGAAGAGCAGATCAAAATGAACGTCGTCGCCGCAAGTCCTGATCAATTCGAAGCCGCTATCAGGCTGATGACACATTGCTTTATTGACGATCCCGTGTGCCGGTATCTCTACCCAAATACATCCCAGTATCTCGAATTTTTCCCGGAATACGTGCGAATTTATGGCGAGAAGGGCGTGGACTGTGGCGGTGCCCATATTTGCAGTGATCGTGGTGCAGCACTTTGGGTCCCACCGGATATACATCCTGACGAAAAGGCGCTTGATGCGCTTTTGGAGCGCAGTGTTGCGCCGGACGCGAAGGCTGAACTCTTTGATGTTTATGCTGAATTTGATCGCGCGCACCCATCAGAGCCTCATTGGTTCTTGCCGCTGATGGGTGTTGATCCGTTTATGAAGAAGCAGGGCATAGGTGCGGCATTGATGACGCATGGATTAACTATGTGCGATCGGGATGGAACCATCGCTTATCTCGAATCGACAAAGCCAGAGAATGTACCGTTCTACGAGAGGTTTGGCTTTAGACCGCACTATACAATAGATGTCGGCGGTCACCCAAAGGTCATCACGATGGTGAGACCGGCAAAGAGGGCCAGTGCCTAGGAAGAAAAACGACAAGCAGGAAAAGGGAAAGCCCGGTTCATCCGCACTGCCGGGTCTGAGCCACTGTTGGTATCGGGATCAACCGCATTGCCCGTTCAGGCAGTTCTCGCGATCCGCAGCCTACAAGTCGGCGCTGAAATCCGTGATTAGGGAGCGCACGACGTTTTTCAGTGCGTCTTCCTCGCTTGCGCCGCCGTCGCGGGCCTCGCGCAGGACTGACACCTGGCGCGTGGCGCTCGTGCCGTCTTCCAGAATGGCCGCAGCACTTTGAACCTCGGCCAGACATCCCAGCGCAGCGGCATGGGGCGTGACAAGGTCGATCAGTTCCTGAAGCAAGGTGCTGAAAGGGACGATCTGACCGATTCCGAAATCGATCAGCCCTTCGGTGATGCCATAGCGTTGCGCCCGCCAGCGGTTTTCCTCGATCAGGAACCGGTCATATTGCCGCCAGCGTTTGTTTTCGCGGCGCAAGGTATAGAGCATATGAAAAAGGCTCTGCGTCAGGGCCGCCAGCGCGACGGTGTGGTTCAGGCGGGGGCAGATATCGCAGATGCGCGATTCGACGGTTGGAAACTTGGCGGACGGGCGCAGATCCCACCAGATCTTGGACCCGTCCTCGATGATGCCGGATTTGATGATGGTCTTGATCGAGCGATCATATTCGCCAAAGCTGTTGAACAGGGGCGGGATGCCGGTGCGGGGCAGGTTGTCGAACACACTCAGCCGGTAGGAGTTCAGGCTGGTATCGCCGCCTTCCCAGAACGGCGAAGAGGTGGACAGCGCCAGAAGATGGGGCAGGAAATATGAAAACTGGTTCATCAGGTCGATGCGCATGTCTTCGTCCTCGATCCCCACATGCACGTGCATGCCGCAGATCAGCATGCGCCGTGCGACCCCGCCCAGATCCTTTTCCAGGTTGCGATAGCGTTCCTTGTCCGTGAACACCTGCTGGTGCCATTTGGCGAAAGGGTGCGTCGAGACGGCGATGGGCTCCAGCCCGTGCGCGTTGCAGGCGGCCTTGACGGTGCGGCGCAGGTGCGTGAGGTCCGCCCGCGCGTCCGCCACGGTGTGACACACGCCCGTGCCCACTTCGATCTGGCATTGCAGGAATTCGGGGCTGACCTTTTCCCCCAACTGATCGATGCAGTGTTGCATCAGCCCGTCGGGAGCGGGGACCAGATCAAGCGTTTCGGCATCCACGATCAGGTATTCTTCTTCGATGCCGAGTGTGAAGGTGGGGGCGGTTTCGCTCATGACGGGCCTCATGTCGGGGCGACGCGGAGATCGCAGTTATTATTTGCGCTGTTTTGGTAAATGTCTTTGCGCGCTCTTGATCCAACTTACTGACCTCTTCGAAGGGAAATCAATCATCCTCTTGGCCGAGGAATCGGGGTGCGACGGCGCAATATGGCTGCTCTTTTTTGAAAAAAGCGGCTGTGACGCGATCAACACAGTTTTTAGGCCGTCACGGTTTTGCCTCATTTCTGTCTGACGGATGCCCTGAATTATGGTGAATTGGTTAACGATCCTTGGCAGACGAGCGTGACAATGACCCAAATCGCAGACAATCTAACGATCAAGACCGCCATTGCAGACGTCGATCTGAGGCTGATCGATGCCGTGTGGGATGTGCAATACCGCGACGCAGACACCCTCCGCCCGTCCGATCGTCACAGCATCCGCCAAGGTTTTGCCGCTGTTGAGCGGGTGGGGGCACGGCTGATCGCGGCGATCGGGGCGCAGGCCACGTTGAACAGCCGGGTTTTGCCGATGATCACCCAGACGACGCGCCTGCGCAAATCGCCCGAGCGCTTTTGGCTCGAGATTGCACAACGCGATGCGGACGCGTCGGGGGAGAATGGCGCGGTCCTGTTTTTTGAATTCACGCCGGGGATTGTGAACATGGGAGTGTTCGTGCCCGGGTTCGCCTCTGAAAAGCTGCGCCAGGATGTGTGGAAGCGGTTCCGCAAGGGCGCGCCGCGGGTCTTCCGTGCGCTCAAACAAGAGCGCGCAAGTGCCGGTCATATCAGCGCGACTGACATTGCTCCGCGCGCATGGTCGCTTTGCCCATCCTGCCCGCCGGGCTCCCCGACACCCAGTGTGGCCGATATGAAAGACAAGCAGCGCAATATGACCGATGAAACGTCCGGGACGGAGGGCCCCGTCAGTATTGCGCTGTCTCTGAAGACCGCAGACTTGTCCATGGACACGCTGGAGATGTGCCTGTCCAAGGCTGTCACCGTATTCGCACCGTTCTTTGGTGCCGTCGGCGGCAAACGTGCCCCGCGTGCCGGGGTGCGAAAACTGTCGCTGGTCCCTGCATCGGTGGCGCAAAACGTGGCGCATCAGGCGTGAAAGATCATCTCAAACGAAGGTGATCGCGCCGCAGGCTTTCCTCACCGTCACGCGCCCGACGGCGCCGTATGCCATCGCTGGCCCTGCGATGCGGAGGCGTCAATACAGCGTCTTGCGGTACAGGTCATCGACGGCGGCCTGCTCGGTCGATGGTATCGGGGCATCCGTGTGATCCCGAAGCATTTCGTATAGGGACGCAACCGGCCGGTCCGGCGCCCATGTCTTTGGCCGCCACAATCCGGCCCGCAAGGGTGCTTTGCCGCAGTGGGTAAAGATTTCTTCGGCGGTGACGCGCAACACGGTCTTGGGGCTGCGACCCTTGACGGCAAAGCGATCACACAGCGTCGGGTCGTCGCTGATTTCAGCCACGCCGTTCACGCGCAGGGTTTCATCGACTGCCGGAATCATGAAAAGCAACGCAACCTGCGGATTGGACAAGATGTTCAACAAGCCGTCGATGCGGTTGTTGCCGGGGCGGTCCGGGATCAGCAGGGTGGTATCGGTCTCGACCTCGACGAACCCGGCGGGATCGCCCTTGGGCGATACGTCGAGGCTTTGACCATCGGATGTTGCCAGAACGAGAAAAGTGGAGTTCGCGATGAACTGCCTGCAATGACGGTCAAATTTTGAAATCACCTTCGTCGCAGGGATGGCGGATGGTGTGCCATAGATCTCGCGCAGTTTTTCCGGTGTCATTGTTCCTGTCCCCTTTACGTCTCGGACTTTGGCCGGTGAATATGGCTGTCGGCGGCGCCGGACGAAGTGCTAGCGACGCTTCCGGGTCGGCTTTGCCTTTACGCGTGTTTCGATCATGTCATAGACCATGCCGACGATGTCCTTGCCGGTGGCACCTTCGATCCCCTCGAACCCCGGCGAGGAGTTCACCTCCAGCACCTTCGGCCCGGTTTCGGAGCGCAGCAGGTCGACGCCGGATTTCCCCAGCCCAAAGGCACGCGCCGCGCGCACGGCGGCGTCGCGTTCCTCCTTGGTGATGCGGACCGATTTGGCCGATCCGCCCCGGTGCAGATTGGAGCGGAAATCGCCCTCCGCCCCGGTGCGTTTCATCGACGCCACGACCTTGCCGTCAATCACCAGACAGCGAATGTCTTCGCCGGCCGCTTCTTTGACGAAATCCTGCACCAGAAAGTTGGCGCGCAATCCGCGAAACGCGTCGATCACGGATTCAGCAGCCTTCTTGGTTTCCGCCAGCACGACGCCCTTGCCTTGCGTGCTTTCCAGCAGTTTCACGATGACGGGGGCGGACCCGACCAGACCCAGAATGTTCGCGGTGTCGCGGGGCGAGGCGGCAAAGGCCGTGGTCGGCATCCCGATTTTCTTGGAGGCGAGGATTTGATGCGCATGCAGCTTGTCGCGGCTGGCGGTGATTCCGGCGGAACCGTTGACACAATAGGTGCCCGTGGTCTCGAACTGGCGGATCACGGCGGTGCCATAGGCAGTGACGGAGGCTCCGATGCGCGGGATGACCGCGTCATAGCGGGGCAGGCGCTTGCCGTCATAATGTACTTCGGGCGCCATAGCGTTGATCGCCATATAGCAGCGGGTGGTGTCGATCACCTCGACGGTGTGGCCGCGCGATTCTCCCACCTCGACCAGGCGGCGCGTGGAATAGTTGTTTTCGCGGCTCAGCACGGCGATGCGCAGCGCGCGGCTGGGGGCAACCTTGCGCATGGCGGAGGAATGGTAGACGTCGTAGCTCAGGTCCGGCTGAAGCCGTTTTTCCGACGCGGTGATGGTGATGTGCTCGCTGAGCGCCTGGCGGCCCAGAAGCATACGGCTTGCCATCGATGACCGGTTGGTCAGCGTGATTTCGATCGGCCAGGACTGGCCCGCGACCTCGAGCCTTGTCTCGATCACATAGCGCAACTCGGCTTCACCATTGGAAGACGTGACTTCGCGCCGGTCAAGGATCGGGGCGGAACAGGTGATGGAGACTTGATCCTGCCCGCTGATGGGATGCACGTTGAAGCGCACCTTGGGCTTGGCGGCGGGGCCGAACACTTCGATGTCGTGGGCGTGCAGCGCAGAGGTGCGCGCACCGGTATCGACCTTGGCCCTGAGCGCGGGCAGGCCCAGTTCGGGCAGGCCGATCCATTCTTCCCAGCCAAAGTTCAGATTTTCCATGCGCTTATGTCCCCGATCTGTGTGAAGGTTCGGCGTAACATATCGCTGACAGAAGATACAACTTAGTCGGTGGTGGGCATGGGGCCAAAAGGTTGTCCCGGCTCGCAGTCGGTGAGGCCCAGTTCTGCGAGGCGTTCGGGGGTGGGGAGGGGGACGTTACGCAGGTCGGACGGCATGAGAAATCTGGGCACTTCAGTCTTTTTGACCCACCAGTGCCAGACAGAAAAAAATTCCTGATCATCGAGTGCCTCACCGACCCATTGGCAGGGATTGCCCATGCGCGTCTCAAACTCTGCACTCCTGAGGACGGTGGCATCCATGAAGGCGTTGCGGAAATCCGTCTTGTCGTCCCACAGGGCATTGGTCATTTTTGCAAACCTCATCGCGCCACCGTAATTGATGGTCGCGCTTAGATTTGCATAGCCCAAGGCGGCGTTGCGCTCTGTCGAACCCAATATCCGTGAGTAGCGCAGGTTCGCCCGCTCCATTTGCGTGAGAAAGAGGTTTGTTTCCACCAATCGCACGCCGCTCAGGTCCACATCTTGCATTTGCGCACCGCTGAGGTTCGCTCCGTCCATAGCCGCAAAGCTGAGGTCTGCCCCTCCATTTGCGCGCTGCGCAGGTCAGCAGCCACAAGGGATGCGAAGCTGAGGTCCGCTCCTTGCATATGCGTGCCGCGCAGGTCTGACCGCGTCAGGTGCGAGTCGACAAGGTTCGCTCCCTTCACGTGCGCGAAGCGCAGGTCCGCCCCATCCATCTGCGCCGCATTGAGAATGGCCCCGTCCATTTGCGCTGAATTGAGGTTCGCCCGCTCCATTTGCGCGGCGCTGAGGTTCGCCTGCTGCATCTGAGCCTCGAAGAGATCTGCGCCCTCCAGAACGGCACCGTCGAGTTTTGCCCCATTCAGGTCCGCAGCCACGAGATTCATCCCCGGTAAAAACGCGCCCCTCATGTCGAGCTTGCGCAAATCCAAACCATTCGCCCTGACAAACGCCCGCAGGTCCGCGTTCATTTCCCGGTACTGCGTCGGGTTGACGTGGTTGACCTCCGGTTTGCCAAGGGCGTCGATCTGTGCGCTGCGGCGGGTTACCCATTCGGCTTGAAACGCGTCGGCTTGCTGTGCGGACATATTCTGGCAGTCCACAGCCTCACGCTCGCACCATTTTGGGCGAAACTCGCTGCGCGCGATATCATGGGGCAGCCAGTTGTCGGGCTTTTCGACAAGTGCTTCGCCGACCAGATTGACCGGGCCGAGCGTGAGCAGGCCAAGGGACCAGAAGTTCTCCGGAAAATCGAAGGCGTCATCCGCCTCGGGCGGGTCGTTGCGCGCCAGCCATGTGCCGATGGCCGCCTCCGCTGCTGCGGCCCGAGGGTAAAACCCCAGCATCCCCGAGGTGCGTTCAATGCTGACGGCCCCCACGAATACAATCGCTGCAGCCCCGCCCAGCCCAAGCGCCGCCCACGCCCAAAGCGGGCGTTTGTCGGTCACGCTCAAGCCGCGCATGCGTCGGCGCATCACCAGCCACGAGGCAAGCCCGATCCAACCTGCCGCAATCAGCATGAGCCCGGCCACCAAGCTCATGTCCGGGCTGCGCGCGGCCATCGACGTCATCCACAAGGCAAAGAGGATCATCAGACCAAAGCCCCAGGCCAGCGCCACATTCAGCACCATCGCGGCACCTTCGAGCGATCTGGGCGTGGTACAACGGTCCTCGCGTTTCTTGTTGCGCAGATGCAGCGCGGCATCGCTGACCAGCCAGGGCGTGATTACATCGCCCAGGGGCGTGCGTTTGACAAAGGCATCCGCCGCGCCCAACGCATCCCAGAGCCGGATCAGGTAGAGGTGGAAGTACCCGTAGATCGCAAAGGTCAGGATGGGGGCGGCGATAAAGAACAGCCGCGTAGGCACCTCGACATCGACCAGCGGCAGTTTTGTGGCGCGGTTCACGCCGTAAAAGTCGATATGCTCGACACCCATCAGCGTGATGCCCACAAAGACCAGCACACCCAGAAGGGCGAACCACGTGGTGCGCGCATTGGTCGTTAGCGCGTTGATGCGGGCGACTTCGGTTGGTAGATCTGCCATCAACAAATACCGTCTTCAAATACCTGACTATGAATGCACGTTGCGTTTTGCGTCAAGCGGTGAGCTTGGCAAAGGGCAGGGTGGGGGATATGGAGGCGCGAAATGCGGCACGCGAGGGCGACATGAGCAGATTTTCCTTTGATCTCAAGGCGACGGACGGACGGGCGCGCACGGGTGTCATTTCCACGCCGCGCGGAGATATCCGCACGCCGGCCTTCATGCCCGTGGGTACGGCGGCCACCGTCAAGGCGATGCTGCCCGGTTCCGTGCGCGAGACGGGGGCGGATATCCTGCTGGGCAACACCTATCACCTGATGCTGCGTCCGACCGCCGAGCGGATTGATGCCTTGGGGGGGCTGCACAAGTTCATGAATTGGGATCGTCCCATTCTGACCGACAGTGGTGGCTTTCAGGTGATGAGCCTGGCCGATCTGCGCAAACTGACCGAGAACGGCGTGACCTTTAAAAGCCACATCGACGGCTCAAAGCATGAGTTGACCCCCGAACGCTCGATGGAGATCCAGCGCCTGCTGGGCTCTGACATCGTGATGTGCTTTGACGAATGCCCCGCGCTGCCTGCGGATCGTGACCGGCTTGCGCAAAGCATGGAGTTGTCGATGCGGTGGGCCAAGCGGTCGCGTGAGGCGTTCGGAGATCGGCCCGGCCATGCGCTTTTTGGCATTCAGCAGGGCGGGTTGGAGCAGGACTTGCGCGGTCAGAGCG
The DNA here is from genome assembly GCF_019966495.1 of Tateyamaria pelophila. Classification (GTDB taxonomy): domain Bacteria; phylum Pseudomonadota; class Alphaproteobacteria; order Rhodobacterales; family Rhodobacteraceae; genus Tateyamaria; species Tateyamaria pelophila. Next base: position 43,024 of record NZ_JAIMIA010000003.1, read on the forward strand.
CCGAGGCGCTGCGCGAGATCGGCTTTGAAGGTTATGCCGTCGGGGGACTGGCCGTGGGCGAGGGGCAGGAGGCGATGTTTGGCTGTCTGGATTATGCGCCGGAGCAGTTGCCCGCCGACAAGCCGCGGTACCTGATGGGCGTTGGCAAGCCCGATGACATCGTGGGGGCGGTGGCGCGCGGCATTGATATGATGGATTGCGTACTGCCGTCGCGGTCTGGGCGCACCGGACAGGTCTTTACCCGGCGCGGGGTGCTCAACATCAAGAACGCGCGGCACATGGATGATCCGCGACCCCTGGACGAAAACTGCGACTGCCCCGCCTGTCGCGGCTATTCGCGGGCCTATCTGCACCACGTGTTCCGCAGTCAGGAGATCATCAGTGCGATGCTGCTGACCTGGCACAACCTGCGCTATTATCAGGACCTGATGGTGGGGATGCGAACGGCGATTGCGGCGGGCACCTTCGCGGCCTGGCAGGCGGCGTTTCATGCCGGGCGGGCCGAGGGCGATATCGACCCTTTGTGACAAAAGGTAGGGTATTCCGCCATCTGTTGTGAAGTATTTGCAGGCTATTGTCCCCTTTTGTGTGTGATGCCTTTTGGGGAAGGTCGTAATGATATTTGGAATGTTTTCGGTAATCTGGTGCGCAGTGATTGTTCTGGCCGTCCTGGTCCTGGCCTGAAAAGGACAACGGGGGCGGGCTGGCGTTTGGGACGCGTGGCGCGTTTCGTGTCGTCACGCCCCCCTGCTATGGGCCACGTTCGGGGCACCGGTTTCAGCATTGTGCGCAAATATGGACTGCAGATTCAGCTCAAGAGACTGAGAGGATTGCATCGGTGCACGGTGAGGGCCGCGCTTACGTCCTTTGAACCGATTTGCGCGATTTTCACGTCTGATTTGGGCCGAACTGCGCATATTTAGCAGGAAATACGGTGGAATTCTCTATCTGTAGTGCCAAAAAAACTGGGGACAGTTTGCAAGGTCCCATTGCGTCCATGGCCGGGGCGCGTCATTCTGGACCTTGAAACAAGGGGGCTGCGGACACAAATCAGTAGCCAGTATAAGGAGACAGCCAAGGTTGCCGCAGTCGGGACCGCGCTGTTTTGCCAAAGATAAGGAAAAGAGCATGCAAGAGCCACTTAATGCCTCGTACCCGGTTTTGCCGCTGCGTGACATTGTCGTATTTCCACACATGATCGTGCCGCTGTTCGTGGGCCGTGAGAAATCGGTGCGCGCCTTGGAAGAGGTTATGGCAGATGACAAGCAGATCCTGCTGTCGAGCCAGACCGATCCGGCCGTCGATGACCCGGATACTTCTGGCATTTACAAGGCCGGGGTTCTGGCCAATGTGTTGCAACTGCTGAAGCTGCCCGATGGTACCGTAAAGGTGCTGGTCGAGGGGCAGGCGCGGGTGCGCATTACGGAATACCTCGACAATGATAACTTCTTTGAGGCCCGCGCCGAGTATCTGACCGAGATGCCGGGAGATCCGGCCACGACCGAAGCGTTGCTGCGGTCTGTCGGCGACGAGTTCGAACGCTATTCCAAAGTGAAAAAGAACATCCCCGAAGAGGCGTTGACTGCCGTCGGGGAAACAACCGAGCCTGCGAAACTGGCCGATCTGGTTGCCGGTCATCTGGGCATCGAAGTGGAGCAGAAGCAGGACCTGCTGGAAACGCTCGCCGTCTCGGAACGCCTGGAGAAGGTTTACGGCCTCATGCAGGGCGAGATGAGCGTTTTGCAGGTCGAGAAAAAGATCAAGACCCGCGTCAAATCCCAGATGGAGAAGACACAGCGCGAATACTATCTGAACGAGCAGATGAAAGCCATTCAGAACGAATTGGGCGATGGCGAGGACGGCAAGAACGAAGTCGCCGAGTTGGAAGCCAAGATCGAGGCTACCAAGCTGAGCAAAGAGGCCCGTGAAAAGGCCGATGCCGAGATCAAGAAGCTGAAGAACATGTCGCCCATGAGCGCCGAGGCGACCGTGGTGCGCAATTATCTGGACTGGATGCTGTCGATCCCGTGGGGCGTGAAATCGCGCGTGAAAAAGGATCTGGGCCGCGCCGAGAAAATCTTGGACGACGATCACTATGGGTTGGAAAAGGTCAAGGAACGCATTGTCGAATACCTCGCGGTGCAGCAGCGGTCGAAAAAGATGAAAGGCCCGATCATGTGTCTGGTCGGCCCTCCGGGCGTGGGCAAAACCAGCCTGGGCAAGTCGGTCGCCAAGGCCACGGGACGCGAGTTCATCCGCATCTCGCTGGGTGGTGTGCGTGACGAATCCGAGATCCGCGGCCACCGCCGGACCTATATCGGCTCGATGCCTGGCAAGATCATTCAGGCGCTGAAAAAGGCAAAGACAACCAATCCGCTCATCCTGCTCGACGAGATCGACAAGATGGGCCAGGATTTCCGGGGCGACCCGGCGTCGGCCATGCTTGAAGTGCTTGATCCGGAACAGAACTCCACCTTTGTGGATCACTACCTTGAGGTCGAGTATGATCTCTCGAACGTGATGTTCCTGACCACGTCGAACTCTTACAATATGCCGGGGCCATTGCTGGACCGGATGGAGATCATTCCGCTGGCGGGCTACACTGAGGACGAAAAGCGCGAGATTGCGAAACAGCACCTCATCGCCAAGCAGATCAAGAACCACGGCCTGAAAAAGTCCGAGTTCGAACTGACGGACGAGGCTTTGTCGTCGATCATCCGTTATTACACCCGTGAAGCGGGCGTGCGGAACCTTGAGCGTGAGATTGCCAAGGTGGCGCGGAAATCGCTGACCAAGATCGTCAAGAAAGAGGCCGAGACCGTCCGCGTCACGGCCGAAAACATCGACGACTTCCTGGGTGTCAAAAAACACCGCTATGGTCTGGCCGAACAGGCCGATCAGATCGGTGTTGTCACGGGACTGGCCTGGACGTCAGTGGGCGGTGATCTTTTGCACATCGAAGCGTTGAAACTGCCCGGAAAAGGTCGGATGAAGACGACCGGCAAGCTGGGCGATGTGATGAAAGAGAGCATCGACGCCGCCTCGAGCTATGTGCGCTCGATCAGCCCGCAGATCGGGGTCAAGCCGACCAAGTTCGACAAGATCGACATCCACGTTCACGTGCCGGACGGTGCGACGCCCAAGGATGGCCCGTCTGCGGGTCTTGCCATGGTCACGTCGATCGTGTCGGTGCTGACCGGCATTCCCGTGCGCCGCGATATTGCCATGACGGGCGAAGTGTCCCTGCGCGGCAATGCGATGCCCATTGGCGGGTTGAAGGAAAAACTGTTGGCGGCCCTGCGTGGCGGGATCAAGACGGTTCTCATCCCGCAAGAGAATGAGAAAGATCTGACCGAGATTCCCGACAACGTGAAGGAAGGGTTGGAAATCATCCCGGTGTCCCACGTCAGGGAAGTGCTGGAACGTGCCTTGATCGAAGCTCCGGTACCGATCGAATGGGATGAGGCCGCCGAAGAAGCGGCGGCAGCCGCCGCGGCCCAGGCGCAACCGGGCGGTGCAGGCGCCACGGCGCACTGACCCATCTGAGATGAAATGCAAGACTGCGCGCAACTCCCGGGTTGCGCGCATTTTTTTTGCACTCTCTCTGCGCATCACGGGACTGGCGTTCGTCTGGATGACCGGTCGCAAAGGCGCAGGAATATGGTATGCCTTTGGCCACACACTGCATCGGCATTATAGATGTCTAAGTGAATTTGCGCTATACGCAGCCCAAGCAGTCATAAAGTGAGGCACCCATGGCAACGACCAAGAAAACGACCAGAACATCAACCCGCAAGACCCCGTCCACTGGCGAAACAGCCGTGACAAAGGCCAAAGCCACCGGTGCAAAACCGGTGTCACCGGAACCGGCGCCATCTGTCGTCGTCAACGCACCGCAGCCCGTTGTGGCAGGACCAATGATGCGGAAAAAAGAGTTGATCAATGCGGTTGTCGCCAAGTCCGGCATCAAGAAGAAAGACGCAAAGCCCGTGATCGAGGCGATGCTGGAGGTGCTCGGATCGGCCTTGCAAGATGGGCGCGAGTTGAATCTGCAACCTTTGGGCAAGGTGAAAGTGAACCGTGAAAAGAAATTGGCCGTCGGCAAGGTGCTGATCACGCGTATACGGCAGGCCCGCGATCTGCCGCCCAGCGTTGTTGCGGACGACCCGGATACCGCGTCGCAGGGCAATATGTCCCCTTCGGCCGACTGATATTTGCGGGGAAGGCCTCTTGCGTACAGCGTTTTGATTGGCTAGGACGCGCGCAGTTTGGGTGATTAGCTCAGTGGTAGAGCGCTTCGTTCACATCGAAGATGTCAGGAGTTCAAATCTCTTATCACCCACCATCTGACTTTCTCTGGCAATACCTTCTGAAAATCAATCGCTTGGGAGTGTCGTTCTACGCGCGCAACAGCCTACAGTGGCGGACGATCTGGTGCACTGCGAAATACGAAAACAAACTTGCAAAGCCGTTTCTAAATGCCGATGCATACATGCGACGTGCTTGGGGCGGAGGGTGGACAAGGTGCAAACAGGAGATGTCGAAGCAACGACTACGGCACGTTTTCCCGCGTTCAAGTGCGGATAACCCTTGGCTGTGACGTATCCAGACCTCCTCATTCTTCGACACGGTGAGACGGAATGGAATCGCCTTGGCCGCATGCAGGGCGAGGCAGATAGTCCACTCACACAACAGGGCTGTTCGCAGGCCGCAGCCCAAGGGCGATTGCTGAACGAGTTTGGCATTTCAGGGTGGGATATCTTCTGTAGTCCGCAAGGCAGGTGCACCGAAACGGCGCAGCTCGCCCTGCAAGGCACCATGTCACAGGTTGTTTTGGACGGCCGTTTGGCGGAAATCACCTTGGGCGCATGGTCCGGTGCGTCGCGGACCAAGATCATGGAAACCGCGCCGCATTTGTTTGAGCCGGAAGATAACATGATCTGGTACGATCACGCGCCCGGCGGCGAGGGGCTGGAAGCGCTCTATGTCAGAACCGGAGCCTTTCTCGCGGAACGTACCAAACCGACCGTCGTGTTTACCCATGGGATCACCTCCCGGATGCTGCGCTGTCATGCGCTCGGACTGGACTCAGGGGCATTTTCCGATTTGCCGGGAGGGCAGGGCGTGATCTATCATCTGTCCAGCGGGCGACAGACATGCCTGGCTGAATAGCGTCACACGCCCGCCGATTTACGCGTTTGCAATACAGTCGATGAAAGGGGTTGAAGCGCCCTGCGCCTTTGAGTAAGACAGCGCAATCGGGTCGTTAGCTCAGTTGGTAGAGCGCTTCGTTTACACCGAAGATGTCGGGAGTTCGAGCCTCTCACGACCCACCATTCCCTCTTTCCAAGAAGATTTTTAGGGCAAATTGCCATGCGCTTTCCCATCTGGCGCCATGGTAGGCACAGGGGCTACCAGTGTTCATTTGCGCACCAAAGCCCTCATGACTTGCCTGTTGTGTGAATACATCATCGCGTTATCTTCATTTAAAGCGCACAAGGAGTATCGCACATGAGCTGGAACCCCGCACTCGATCCCGATTGCCCGAAAGGCGACGCCGTGGATGCGATTGAGACCATAATTGTCCCCCGCGCCCGCGATCTGGGCGGGTTTGAAGTCCGAAGGGCTTTGCCTGCGCCCAAACGCCAGATGGTGGGCCCGTTCATCTTTTTTGACCAGATGGGTCCCGCCGAATTTGTCACCGGCAAAGGGATTGACGTCCGCCCGCACCCGCATATCGGACTGGCAACTGTCACCTATCTTTACAAGGGCAAAATCCATCACCGTGACAGTGTCGGCACGGATCAATGGATCGACCCGGGGGCGGTCAACTGGATGGTTGCGGGACATGGAATCACTCATTCCGAGCGGACCGATGGGCAGGTGCGCGAAAAACCGCACAGCCTGTTTGGCATTCAGACCTGGGTCGCGTTGCCCAAGGATGCCGAGGATGATCCGGCGGCCTTTGAACATGCCCCGAAAGACTCGCTGCCCGTTCTGGAGGGCGAAGGCAAAGAAGTGCGGCTGATTCTGGGGGACGCCTGGGGCGAACGGGCACCGGTAAAGACAGCGTCCGAGATGTTTTACGCCGATGCGGTGTTGGAGGCAGGGGCGCGCATGCCCTTGCCGGACAATCACGAGGATCGCGGGATCTATGTGGTGCAGGGATCGATCGTGGTCGCGGGACAAAGCTATGACGCCGGACAGATGATGGTCTTCCGGCCCGGTGATCAGATGTCCGTCACGGCAGGCGAGGCCGGTGCGCGACTAATGCTGCTGGGGGGCGCAACACTTGAGGGATCGCGTCATATCTGGTGGAATTTTGTGGCATCCAGCAAAGAGCGGATTGAGGCTGCCAAGGAAGCCTGGCGCGCGGGCGATTGGGCGCATGGTCGGTTTCACCTGCCTCCTGGTGATGAGGATGAGTTCATTCCACTGCCCGAGAGATAAGGGACAGTACAAACCGGCACGCGGACGTTTTGAGCTGAAGAATGGTTTGCCTGGTCTTGGGTTTGATGTGGGTGATGCAGACGTCGATCTGTGAAATCAGAATGAAGTCGGCCTCTGCAGATGGTGTGACAGCGAGCGCAATCTGGAGGGTGAGGACACAAAAGAGGGGCGACCGAAATGGTTGCGATACGTTGAACGCAGAATTCGGTGAGTTTCAGGCAAAACCCGGCTTGACGCGCCACCGCACTGCACATATGACCGCACAACGCAGCGGGCGGTTGTAGCTCAGTTGGTTAGAGTACCGGCCTGTCACGCCGGGGGTCGCGGGTTCGAGCCCCGTCAACCGCGCCACTGCTGCACTCTGGTCCCGGAGAAATGGGCACGCCGAAAGGCAAATGCGCGGTTGTAGCTCAGTTGGTTAGAGTACCGGCCTGTCACGCCGGGGGTCGCGGGTTCGAGCCCCGTCAACCGCGCCACTTCCCTCCCCAAGCCGACAGTTTTGGCCGAAACAGAAAACAGTAGGTTTTCTGGCCATTTTCCGTGTCGGAAAATGGCTGCGCGACGGGTCTGTTTCGCCGAAGCCATGACAGACCGAGACGTTGATCAAGTCGAAAAAAAGGCTGCCGGGAAGGCAGCCTGTCCAAAACTTTTCTGACTTCGGCGTTTAGAAAGACAATCGCTCAGAACGGAATTTCATCGTCAAGATCGCGGCTGGGTGCCGGGCTGCTTGATCCGCCACCCCCGCCGCCGCCATAGTCTCCGCCCCGATCATCGTAACCCATCTGGCCACCACCACCGCCACCGCCAAAGTTCCCGCCGCCACCGCCGCTGTCACGACCATCCAGCATGGTCAGTTCGGACCGGTAGGGGCGCAATACGACTTCGGTGCTGTACTTGTCTTGTCCGGACTGGTCCTGCCACTTGCGCGTTTCGAGTTGGCCCTCGATATAAATCTTGGACCCTTTCTTCAGATACTGCTCGGCGACACGCACCAGCGGTTCCGAGAAGATCGCAACCGAATGCCATTCGGTCCGTTCCTTGCGCTCGCCGGTGTTGCGATCCTTCCACGTCTCTGACGTTGCAATCCGCAAATTGCAGACTTTTCCACCATTTTGGAACGTGCGCACTTCCGGGTCACGCCCCAGATTGCCGATCAGTATGACCTTGTTCACCGACCCTGCCATGTGATTCCCCTTCTTGTCTTTGCGGGCGATACCGATTCCGTACCGCACCCTTGGTTTTCGCCAACCTATACTTCGCCGAAACATGGTTAAAGCCGTGTGTAAGCTTCTGACTGGATCAAATGCAAAAAAAGGGCTATTTGATACGCGAAGCGGAAGATAATTCGTTTGAGGACAGTAGGCACGATGCGGGCAGCAACAAGTGTATTGGTGATTTTTGCTTTGATGGGACAGGCCGCCGCGGCGGATGTTTTTTCCAGCCGAAGCAGATCAAAGCTGTTCAAATCTCAAACTGGTATCCTCGATAATCGCGCGTCCAAACAGTATTCCAATTCGGTGCGCCTGAAACCGCCAACCGTGGTGACGCCCACCAAATGGGACGGCCAGGGCCTGAAATTCAAGGGCAAGTACAACGGGCCTTACCTGACCATGGCCAAATCTGCGGCACAGAAACATGGTGTGCCGGTGAACCTGTTTTTGCGGCTGGTGCAGCAAGAATCAGGTTGGAATTCCAAAGCTGTGTCACACAAGGGCGCCTATGGTCTGGCCCAGCTGATGCCTGAAACCGCCCGTGCATTGGGCGTGGATCGTAAGGATCCCGCCGAAAACCTGGAGGGCGGCGCGCGCTATCTTAAGCAGCAATTTCAAACATTTGGCAATTGGCGCCTCGCTCTGGCGGCTTATAATGCCGGGCCGAATGCGGTCAAAAGACACAATGGTGTCCCGCCCTACAAGGAAACCCGCAACTACGTCCGGGTGATCTGGGGCAGCTGATCCTGCCCTGAGCATTTTCCCGAACGTTCCGATGCACCTTGGCCGAATTTTCAGGTCAGCTTGCAGACACCTTGCGACTTTCCAATCCAGATGAACGAAGGTGTCCGACAGCAACCGTATGCCACCAGTGGTTTGCAATGTGCGGATGCCGGATTTCACGATGGCTTAGCTCAGTCAGACCCTGCATCCTTTTGCACGCACTCCATTTACCCGCCAAGAGCGTGGGTCCGACCCGCAAGAAAATGCGGTGAAGTGCAGAGGGGCATTTCAGGTCGGATGGCGCTCGCACAGAGTAATTTCAATCCTACGCATTGAATGCAAATGGGGCTTTTTCTGTCGCAGAACGGGATATTTAAGCGTCCAATATACTGATGACGATCGACAATATGGACGCCGGTTTGTTCTTGCGTGTTGCGCTGGCGCCACTTTGAATGCGGCACACATCTGCCAAGCGGCCACTTTGCCGTGCGCCCCAAACTCACAGGGTGAAACCCCTCCGCGCATTTCACCCAGAGGATCGCAGAATACCGGAAAACAGGCCGCAGGATGCGACCTGTTTCTCACTCGGCCGCGATTTTGATGACCGGCTCCATCGTGGCCAGTTTTTCGTCGCTGAGGTGGCATTTGACCTGATGACCTTGTGCCAGCATGCGCACCGGTGGCACCTCTTTCTCGCAAAGCCCGCCCGGCACTTCCGATTTCCAGCGACAGCGGGTCTGAAAGGGGCAACCGGGTGGCGGGTTCATCGCCGACGGAATGTCGCCCTCGAGCACGATATGCTGTTTCTGTACGCTGGTATCGGCAATGGGAACCGCCGACAAAAGCGCTTCCGTGTAGGGGTGATAGGGGGGGGAGAAGACCTGATCCGTCGTGCCGAGCTCCACGACATGGCCAAGATACATCACCATGACCCGGTCGCTGAGATAGCGCACAATCGACAGATCATGACTGATGAACAGCAGCGTGGTTTTGTGCTCGCGCTGAATTTCCATCAAAAGATCCGTGACGGCCGCCTGCACCGACACATCAAGGGCCGACACAGGCTCGTCCGCTACAACGATGCGGGCATCCCCGGCAAAGGCGCGGGCAATCCCCACCCGTTGCTTTTGTCCGCCAGACAATTGCCGCGGCATCCGGCCGGCGAATTCACGGGGCAGTTTTACCAGATCAAGCAGTTCCAACATCCGGTCGCGCCGCTCACTTTCGTTCTTGCCGATCTTGAAAATCTCAAGCGCGCGGATGATCTGGCGCCCCACCGTCATGGAGGGGTTCAACGTATCGAACGGGTTCTGAAACACCATCTGAATGTCGGCCACGGTTTGCGTGTCCCGTTTCTCAATCGGAATATCCTGGATCTGGTTGTTGCCCAGGGTGATGGTCCCTTCGGTAGCGGTTTCCAAACCCATCAACACTTTGGCAAAGGTGGACTTGCCGCAGCCGGATTCTCCCACAATGGCGAGGGTCTCGGATTCGCGCGCCTCGAAACTCAACGTTTCATTGGCCTTGACCACCTTCTTTTCACCGGAGGAAAAGAGCGCAGAGGCCGCAACCTCATAGTACTTCTTGAGGTTGTCCATTTTCAGGACAACATCGCCGATCTCGCCCTTGGTCTTGACGTCGGCCAGTTCCATCGGGGCGTTCCAGTCGATCTCCTGAAATCTCAGGCACCGGGTCTCATGGCTGCCATCCTCATTGGCCGGGGCCATTCTGATGGTTTTATCCGCATCGCAACGTCCCGCTTCAAAGTAGTCACAGCGCGGGCCAAAGTTACATCCGGGCGGCCGTTCATGGGGCAGGGGGAAATTGCCGGGTATCGCCACAAGCGGACGCGCGTTCTTGTCCGCGCCGGGCAGGGGGATCGACCGAAACAGCGCCTGCGTGTAGGGGTGCTGCATCTCGTCAAAGACCTGTTCGATGCTGCCACGTTCCACGGCTTCGCCGGAATACATCACACAAATCCGGTCACAGGTCTCCAGAACCAAACCAAGGTTGTGCGAAATGAAGAGCATGGACGTGCCGTATTTCTTGCCCAGATCCTTGACCAACTCAACCACGGCTGCTTCGACGGTTACATCAAGCGCCGTGGTCGGCTCATCCAGGATCAGCAAGGATGGCTCCGACATCAGCGCCATGGCAATCACGATCCGCTGCTGTTGACCCCCCGAAAGCTGGTGCGGGAAGGAGTTCAGGATCCGCTTGGGGTCGGGCAGCTTGACGTCGGTAACCACCTGCAGCGCGCGGTCATAGGCATCCTTTTCCGACATATCCTGGTGGATCATCGGCACTTCCATCAACTGCCGTCCGATCTTCATCGCGGGGTTCAGCGAAGCCATCGGCTCCTGATAGATCATTGCGATCTCCGAGCCGCGAATGGCGCGCAACTCGTCGGCGGTCATCTCCTGCAAATCCTGACCCTTGAACTTGATGGAGCCGCCAACGATGCGCCCGTTCTTGCCAAGGTCCTGCATGACGCCAAGCGCCACCGTGGATTTCCCACAACCCGATTCGCCCACCAGCCCGACCGCTTCACCGGGCTGCACCGTCACCGAAAAATCCATGACCGCAGGAATTTCCCGCAGCCGCGTAAAAAAGGAAATACTCAGCTTGTCGATCTCGAGGATCGGGCCTTCATAATCCAGTTTCGCCATGTGTTGCTCTCCCTGTCGGAGGTGCGGGGATACAGTGTCCCCTGCTTCTCTGTTCTAACAAATCCCGGGGGTCCGGGGGCTGGCCCCCGGTCCCGCATTCTCAACTCAGTCTTTCAGGCTCTCTTCGCGCAATCCGTCCGCCAACAGGTTCAGACCCAGCACCAGCGTCATCAGAGACAGCGCAGGCGGCAGAAGGGGATGAACGTAGGCGCGAATAAGTTGGCGACCGGTGTTGATGGTCGTGCCCCAATCCGGACTTTCGCTTTCCAGACCCAGACCAAAGAAGCCCAAAGTGCCCAGCAGGATCGTGGTATAGCCGATACGCAGACAGAAATCGACGATCAGCGGACCCCGCGCATTGGGCAGGATTTCCCAAAGCATGATGTACCAGGGTCCTTCACCGCGGGTTTGGGCCGCTGCCACGTAGTCGCGTGTCTTGATATCCAGTGCCAGGCCCCGGACGATCCGAAACACGGTTGGCGCGTTCACAAAGACCACGGATACAAAGACCACCAGAATGCCGCCCTCAATGTCAAAGAGGTCAAGGAACTCAGGCAGCAAGTTCACCTTCGTTCCGCTGTCTGAAATCAGCGACAGGTAAATCCAGCCCATGATGCCCAACACCACGATCAAGAGCGGCGTGCGGATGCTTGGCTGCGTGTAGTAGCGCGAGTTCAGCAAGACACCGACAAAGACCAGCGGAAAGACAAAGAGGACCGTCGCCATGTAATTCGGAATGCCCGTGGCCACGATTTCCGGCGTCACCAGCAGGTAGAACAGCAAGATCACCGGGAAGGCGAGGATCAAGTTGGCAAGAAAGGACAGAACCGTGTCCAGCTTGCCGCCATAATATCCCGCAGGCAGGCCCAGCGTGATGCCGACCATAAAGGCGAAAAGCGTGGCCAGCGGTGCGATCTGCACCACCACCCATGCGCCCTTGAACAGGCGGCTGAACACGTCGCGGGCAAGGTTGTCACCACCCAGCAGGTACCAGGGGTATTCGCCATCTTCCGCGCCAAAGAGCGGTGTTCCGGGGCCTTTGTTCTTCATGCCGGAGACCTGGCTGAGGCTGTCGAAGGTGGTGATCCAGTCAAACACACCGGCCATAACCCCTGCAAAGACCCAGAACATCACCAGCGCAAAACCAATCATGCCCACGGTCGAATCAAAGAGTTTGCCATAAAGTCCCAGTTTGCGCTTGAACTTGATCGAAACGACAAAGGTGACGATCAGCGCGATCCAGACCGGGATCAATTGCTGGCTCATACCGCCGACAATGCCGACGCCGGTTGGGCCTGAAATCGCGCCGATCACGATATAGAGCAGCGCCAGTCCGATCAGGCTTGTCCCCAGCCAACGGGTGCCCATCGAAACCATTCCATAAGCGCCACCGGCTGAGCTTAGCGTGCCATCCGGGTTTGTCACGACCCTGTCGCCGCTGCTGACCACGCTCAAAACGATCTGCGCCGTCACGGTCAATGCAAAGAGAATGCCCAAAACAAAGGTCACCGGATCGAGAAATTCGCCAACGGTGCCTGTCCACGTCAAAGGTTCCATAATTCTGACCCTCCCTTAAGAAATGCGGATGCGTGGGTTGAGAAAGACGTAGCCGATATCCGATATCAGCTGCGTGATCAGCACCACGACCACAGAGACGACCGAAACGGCCAGAAGAAGTTCGATGTCATTGTTGCCCGCCGCCTGTACCAGCAACCAGCCAAAGCCCTTATAGTTAAAGAGCGTCTCGACAATGACGACACCGTTCAGAAGCCACGGAATTTGCAACATGATCACGGTGAAAGGCGCGATCAGCGCGTTGCGCAGGGCATGTTTCATCACGATGTTGCCAAAGCTGACCCCCTTGAGCCGTGCAGTCCTTATATACTGCGCCGTCATCACTTCGGTCATCGATGCCCGCGTCATCCGCGCGATATACCCCATCCCGTAAAGCGCGATCGTCAGGACGGGCAGGGTAAAGTTCGCAAATGTCGCATTGTCGATCGCCTGGGTGGCGGAGCCGGAAAACAGTGTTCTGCCATCGATCCAGCCCCATTCCGCCAAGATGGGCGATATGCCGAATTTGGACGAGGCGAGAAGGGCGATGAACACAACCCCGGAGACGTATTCCGGCGTGGCTGTCGTTGCGATCGAGAAGGTCGAGAGCGACCGGTCAAGCCCAGAGCCTTCGCGCATCCCCGCAAGCACGCCGACCAGCAGCGAGAGCGGCACCATCAGGAGCAGTACAAAGCCCATCAGCTTGCCTGTGGCTGCCAGTCGTGTGGCAACCAGACTGCCGACGTCGTCCTGAAAAACCAGAGACGTGCCCCAGTTGCCCTGAAGCACACCGCAGAAGGTGGGCCGCTCTTCGACGGGCGTGTCCTCGGTAAAGCACTTTCCGGTCACTGTGCCATCCGCGGCCACATTGACCCATCCCGGCGCGACCCCCAGCCAGCGGCCGTACTTGATCAACATCGGATCCGTATAGCCACGCGGCTCAAGCCAGCTCTGCACCTCCTCTTCGGACATGCGGAAGTTGCCTTGGGTCTTGGCGAGCTTTTCCAGGTTTGGATAAAGATTTGTCAAAAAGAACACGATGAATGTGAGGCAAATTGCCGTCAGAATCATCACGCCCAGTCGTCGAAGAATGAATAGTCCCATATGTCGCCCCTGTTGGGTGGCTTTAGGCAGGTCGATCTGCCGGTGGATGTGCGGGCCTCATTGAACGTGCCACGCATTTTTAATTTGTTTGCCCTTTGGGGGCCGGTCGTCCGGATCGCAGATTCGGTGCCTGTGTACTCCCTTCGGACCTCAGCCAACCATTTCGCTCGGACGTGTCTGCAATCTGCCGACGTCTTCGGAGCCAGCGCAAGTCGGCTCGGTTTTTAGTTCCGCCGCCATGAGGCAACAGATATCGACATAGGTCAACGGTGTGCATGGATGAATCGAGGTTTATTTGCGACATGCGATTGGATCGTTTGCGACATTTGCAGCGCACGGCACATTTTAGGAGCGAACCGCGCCCGCATCGGAGGCTCGACTTCGGCGCAGGGCCGTGGGGGTCATTTTTGTATGCTGCTGGATGAACCGCGTGAAATACGCCGCCGAACCAAAGCCCAGAAAGCGGGCCACATCCTGCACCGGCACCGATGTCTCCAACAGCGCGATACGCGCGGCATATAGTACCCGTTCGGTCAGCAGATCCGCCGCCGTTTTGCCGGTGGCGGCCTTGCAGGCCTGGGTCAGGTGGGTGGGCGTAACGCCGAGAAACAACGCATTTTCGGTCATTGTCAAACCGTCGCGGTGTCTTCGCACCACGTCTGCGCAAAACGCGGCGCTTAATCGGGCCGCCGCATTCATCGGAAGGGGCAAGTGCTCCGGCAGGGCAATCTGACGCCGCAGCCAGACCGACATCAATGCGATGTGAGCATTCAGCGCATCCTGTGACAGGGATCTGGGATGGGTAACCTCCCGTTACGCGGAGTCAAAGAGCAGGGCCAGTTCCGATATTGTCGTCGTATCGCGCAACCGAAGCTGTTGCGGTCCGGAGGGAAGACGCACCTCAGTGCCGTCCGGGATCACCACGACCTGACCCAGGCCTTGTCGACCCAGATCCAGCGAGAAGAGCGTGTTTGGAGGCACCGAAATCACATTGTTGGTGCCAACCCCACGCCGGGTCCCGTTCAACAGGAGCCGCCCCTGACCACGGGTGACCCAGATCAGCAGGTGGGCCGGATGATCATGCGCCAGGGTCAGCCGCCAGTCCTGTTGCCCGGTCCACTGTGTCAGGCTCGCAACATGTATCGGCGCCAATGACATGCGTTTTGTTCGCTTTCATCAATTCAAGCCGATGTTGTCACCAGAAACCACCGAAATACAGCAAGTAATGTTACCTGTCCGCAAGCGTTGCTGAAGCGATCCGTTGCCAGTCCGGCATCCGTGAGCGAAACCAGGTCCGCTGCCGCTTGGCGTATCGGCGGGTGGCAATGGTTGCGGCCTCAACGGCTTGTGCATATGTCAACTCTCCGTCAAGCACAGCCATCGCTTCGGCCACACCTATGGCTCGACATGACGGCAGACTCGGATCGAATCGGTCTTGCATGGCCCGTGCCTCGTCTAGCCCACCGTCGGACAACATTTGACCAAATCGGTGTCCGATGCGCGGGGTGAGCCACTCTTTTGGGCTGTCCATCACGATGCCGGTATACTGTCCCTTGGCCAGCAATGGGCGCGCCGTATCGTTTTGCCAACTGGTCAAAGACCGGCCTGTCGCGTGCTGGACTTCCCACGCCCGCTGGACCCGGGCGCGGTTGGCCATATCAATCCGGGTCGCCGTTTGCGGATCGATGTCTGTCGCCAGGGCCGCAAGTGACAGAGCGTCCGCCCGTGTGCGCAGGTCTGCAGGGATGGCGGGAATATCTGCCAATCCTTCGGTCAGCGCGCTGAAATACAGCCCCGTACCGCCAACGATGATCGGACGACCCGCCTTGAGAAGCGGGGCGACGTCGCGCAACCAATGCCCGGTGGAGTAGGGCGCATCAAAGGGCAAATGACCGTAAAGAGCGTGCGGCGCGCGTGCTTCCTCCTGAGGTGACGGGCGCGCGGTCAACACCCGCCAGCAGTCGTAAACCTGGCTGGCATCCGCATTTACAATCACCCCGCCGTGCGCCTCGGCGATGGCGAGCGCCAGCGCAGATTTACCCGATGCTGTCGGTCCTGCGATCAATACAGGGCGTTCACGCGAAAAACTTGCGATCAGGTCAGAGATCATGTGCGGCTGTCCATTGAAAACCACCCGCTTTTAGGACAGGTTGCGACGAAATTCAAAGAGTGGGGAATACGACATGGTCGAGATGGAAGCAGGAGCATCCTTCAGCAGGGTCATGCTCAAGATTTCGGGCGAGGCGCTGATGGGCGATCAGGGCTTCGGCCTGCACCCTCCGACGGTCGAACGGATCGCCCGCGAAGTGCAATCGGTGCACGATATGGGCGTCGAAATTTGCATGGTCATCGGCGGCGGTAATATTTTCCGCGGCCTGCAAGGATCGGCGCAGGGAATGGAGCGGACCACGGCCGATTACATGGGCATGCTGGCCACGGTGATGAACGCACTTGCGATGCAGTCGGCGCTCGAAGGGCTCAACATCCACACCCGCGTGATTTCCGCCATCACCATGAACGAAGTGGCGGAACCGTATATTCGCCGCCGCGCCGTCCGCCACCTGCAAAAAAAGCGGGTCTGTATCTTTGCGGCCGGTACTGGCAATCCCTATTTCACGACCGATACGGCCGCGACGCTGCGGGCCAACGAAATGTCCTGCGAAGCGATCTTCAAAGGGACCAAGGTCGACGGTGTCTATGACAAGGACCCTGCCAAACATGCCGATGCCGTGCGCTATGATACGGTCAGTTATGACGATGTGCTGCAAAAAAGGCTGGGCGTGATGGATGCAAGCGCGATTGCACTGGCCCGCGACAACAATCTGCCGATCATCGTCTTTTCACTGGATGAGCCCGGGGGGTTCCGTGGCATTCTTGCGGGCAAGGGGACCTATACGCGCGTGCAGGGGTAACTGCGGAAAAGCTTGCAGTTTTGTCTGTGAATGACACAGCGCCTTGGAAGTGGCGCAACGATCGCAGTTCAATTGACGGGGCGGCTTTGTGTCAGGACTGCCACCTTGGATCCACCAAGCCAACCGAACAGCGGCAAATTCATCTGTTTTTGACACAAATTTCAGGGCCGCGTGGCTTGCGCCGGGCTTCAACCCCTCTGGCCATCCATGCGTGCCTTGATCTATACCGAACCAAATGGGCCCGAACGGGTGAACGAACACAGGGAAAGCGCATGTCCGAAGACTTCATGCTTGATACCGATGATCTTGGCCGCCGGATGGATGGCGCCATGACGAACCTCAAAACCGAATTTGCCTCTTTGCGCACAGGCCGTGCGTCTGCCTCGATGCTGGAACCGGTCATGGTGGATGCTTACGGCTCGATGACGCCGATCAACCAGGTCGGCACCGTCAACGTGCCGGAACCGCGCATGGTCACGATCAACGTGTGGGACAAGGGCCTTGTCGGCAAAGTGGAAAAGGCGATCCGAAACAGTGGCTTGGGGATCAATCCGCAACTGAATGGCACCATCATCATGCTGCCTATCCCCGAGTTGAACGAAGAGCGCCGTCGCGAGCTGACCAAGGTCGCGGCAAGCTATGCCGAAAATGCCCGCGTGTCCGTGCGCAATGTACGCCGTGACGGGATGGACCAGATCAAAAAGGCCAAGGCGGATGGTATGTCGGAAGATGACCAGAAACTGTGGGAAGGCGAAGTTCAGGACATGACGGATGCCGCGATCAAAGCCATCGACGCCCAGCTTGAGCAAAAACAATCCGAGATCATGCAGGTGTGAGCGCACACTCGGTGTGGCCCCTTTTTCGCCTTGCAAGACCCGGGCGGATTGGCGGCGCACCGGTGTCATTGGATGATCCACATACCACATGCCAAATCGCAAGGACCACACAATCGCTGACGCTGAACATATAGGCCCGCGCCACGTCGCAATCATCATGGACGGTAACGGGCGTTGGGCAACGCAACGAGGGCGGCCGCGTCTGTTTGGCCACCGCGCCGGGGCCAAGCGCGTGCGCGAAATCGTGGAGACCTGCCCGGACATCGGTGTCGAGTACCTGACCATCTTTGCCTTCTCGACGGAAAACTGGAAGCGCACGCAGGTCGAAGTCGCAGGGCTGATGAGCCTGTTTCGCCGCTACATCATCAAGGAAACGAGGGCCGTGCACAGCTTTGGGGCTCGCGTGCGCTTTATCGGAGACCGGGTGCAGCTGGACAAGAAGCTGATCGCGCTTATGGACGAACTCGAGACACTGACCGAAAACAACACGCGTGTTCACTTGACCGTTGCGTTGAACTACGGCGGGCGGGACGAAGTGGCCCGCGCCACGCGTCGGCTGGCCGAGGATGTGGCCGCAGGCAAACTGCGCCCGCAGGACGTGACCGAAGAAACCCTGCCAACTTATCTGGACACATGTGTTTTGCCAGATCCTGATCTGGTGATCCGGACCAGTGGCGAGGCGCGCATCTCCAATTTTCTGCTGTGGCAATCGGCCTATGCCGAATACGAATTTGTCGACACGCTCTGGCCCGACTTCTCGCGCAAGGAATTTACGTCGCTGTGTCGGAGTTACGGCATCCGGGATCGCCGTTATGGTGGGGTGAAACGATGAGTGCATCCTCCGAAAAGTGGTCTGACCTGGCCGCCCGCATGGGGTCTGCGCTGGTGATGGTTGTGATCGGGATCTGGGGCATCTGGGTCGGGGGGCATGTGTTTCATGTCCTCGTTTCGGTCATTTGCGGTTTGATGGTATGGGAACTGACGCGGATGCTGGAGGCTGAAAACCGGTCGCTGGCGCTGCAATTGGGATGCGTGTCGGGGGCTGCGTTATTGCTGGCAAGCTACCTGCCCGTCGGATTTGCGCTGCCGCTTTTGCTCGCACCTGCCATGGTGGGGTTCGGACAGTTGGACAGGAATCGCGTCGTCTATATGACCTTTTCGGTTCTGATCCTGATGGCGGGTTACGGCATGATGGGAGTGCGTGATGATCTGGGCTTTGGCTGGATGATCTGGCTGGTCATGGTCGTGATCGTGACCGACGTGGTGGGATATTTCGCCGGTCGCACATTTGGCGGACCCAAGTTCTGGCCCCGTGTCAGTCCGAAAAAAACCTGGTCAGGGACTGTTTCAGGCTGGATCGGGGCAGGGATTGTCGGTGCCCTTTTCGCAATCAACACCGGGACGACACTGCAACTTATCGGCGTTTCGATCGCTCTGTCGATGGCCAGCCAGATGGGCGACATCGCCGAAAGCGCGATCAAACGCAGAACCGGCGTCAAGGACAGTTCTGATCTGATTCCCGGCCATGGCGGCGTGCTGGACCGTTTTGACGGTATGCTTGGCGCATCGGTCTTT
The DNA here is from genome assembly GCF_019966495.1 of Tateyamaria pelophila. Lineage (GTDB taxonomy): Bacteria > Pseudomonadota > Alphaproteobacteria > Rhodobacterales > Rhodobacteraceae > Tateyamaria > Tateyamaria pelophila. The sequence goes on from NZ_JAIMIA010000003.1 coordinate 62,058, forward strand.
CTGCTGATGCTGGGGCAGGTCTCCGGCATTCCCGGAGGGGCTTTGTGACGCGCCGCGTTTCGATCTTTGGGGCAACAGGGTCGATCGGACAAAACACCATTGATCTGATTGCCCGCAATCCGGATGCCTATGATGTGGTGGCCCTGACCGGGGCATCGAATATCGATCTGCTGGCGCGGGACGCGATCCGCCTGGGGGCCGATGTGGCCGTGACAGCCGACGAAACACAGCTTGACGCCTTGCGTGAGGCGCTGCGCGGATCCGGTGTGGAAGCGGCGGCAGGTCAGTCTGCGATGACCGAGGCGGGCTGCCGTCCGGCAGACTGGGTGATGTCGGCGATCGTGGGGGCTGCGGGCCTTGCGCCAAGCATCTGCGCCTTGCAGCAAGGGGCGACACTGGCGCTTGCAAACAAGGAATCGCTGGTCTGTGCCGGGGCCCTGATCCTCGAGACGGCCAAGGCGCATGACGCACGCCTGTTGCCGGTCGACAGCGAACATTCCGCTGTGTTTCAGGCGCTGGTCGGCGAAGACATGAGCGCGGTCGAGCGGATCATCATCACCGCATCTGGCGGAGCATTCCGCGACTGGCCCATCGAAAAACTCGCCAGCGCCACGATTGCCGAAGCTTCGGCGCATCCCAATTGGGACATGGGTCAGCGGATCACCATCGATTCCGCGTCCATGTTTAACAAGGCGCTGGAAATTATTGAAACACATGAATATTTTGGCGTTGCACCTGATCAAATCGAAGTGCTGGTCCACCCTGAATCCCTGATCCACGCGATGGTCGGTTTTCGGGATGGTGCATTGATGGCCCATGTGGGGCCACCCGATATGCGCCACGCCATCGGCTATGCCTTGCACTGGCCCACACGCCAATCGCTGCCGGTCGCGCGTCTGGATCTTGCGGAAATAGGTGCGCTGACCTTCCGCGCGCCAGACGAAGACCGCTGGCCCGCGCTGCGTCTGGCCCGCGAAGTGATGGAGCGCGGCGGCTTGTCCGGTGCAGTGTTCAATGCGGCCAAGGAAACCGCGCTCGATGGTTTCATTGGCGGGGCGCTCTCGTTCCCGGCGATGGCCGAAGTTGTGGAAATCGTGCTGAACGAAACAGATCCAGGTCACATTGACGCCCCGATGACCCTTGATAACGTCATGGTTGTAGACCACATCAGCAGACAAGCGGCGCGCAAAGCGATCGAGCAACGAGCAGGATAGCATTTTGGACATTTCGGCCCTCATACCCGCCTTTGGCGGCCTTGCCTGGACCATCTTTTTCTTTGTCGTGGCGCTCAGCATCATCGTGGCGATCCATGAATATGGCCATTACATCGTGGGCCGGTGGTCGGGCATTCATGCGGATGTGTTTTCGATCGGGTTTGGCCCCGTTCTTTACAGCCGGGTCGACAAGCGCGGTACACGTTGGCAAATCGCGGCCTTGCCCTTTGGTGGTTATGTGAAATTCGCGGGCGACGCGGATGCAGCTTCCGGCAAAGACACCGAGGCCATGGCCGAAGCGGCCGAAGATCCCGAACGGTTGCGCAAGACGATGCACGGCGCGCCGCTCTGGGCGCGGGCGGCGACCGTCGCGGCGGGCCCGGCGTTCAACTTTGCCCTGTCGATCATCGTCTTCGCCATCGTTGGATATTCAAACGGCGTAGTCCGTGATCCGCTGACCGTCGGCGAACTGCGCCCATTGCCCGCACAGGTGCAGGAACTGCGGGAAGGCGACGTGGTGTTGGCGATCAACGGCGTCCCCGTTCCGAGTGTCGAAGATGCAGCCTACGGCGATCTGATGAATGACCTGCCCGGTGAGCCGATCCTGGACTATACGATCATCCGGGACGGCTCCGAGATGATCGTGCAGGGGCCGTATCTGCGCCCTGCCTTGATCAGCGCGGTCAGCCCGCAAAGTGCGGCACTTGCCGCCGATCTGGCCCCCGGTGATGTGATTGTCGGAATTGATGGCGCGCCGATCTTTGCCTTTGGGCAGCTGGTCGTTGCGGTGGAAGGCTCCGATGGCCGCAGCCTGAACCTGTCTGTCTGGCGCGACGGCGACGTGACCGACAAGGTCCTCACCCCCAAACGCGTCGACGAACCGCAACCGGACGGTGGATTTGCCACACAATGGCGGATTGGTGTCGCGAGCGGTAATGCCTTTGAGGCAGCAACTGAATCGCCCGGCATCGGCGCCGCGATCAGCGGTGGCGTGGCGCAGACCTGGCGCATCATCAACGGCTCGATTTCGGGGCTGGGTCACATGATCACCGGCTCTATCAGCACCTGCAACCTGTCCGGACCCATCGGGATTGCCCAGGTTTCAGGCACAATGGCCAGTCAGGGCGCCCAGAGCTTCATCTGGTTCATCGCTGTGTTGTCGACGGCGGTTGGGTTACTCAACCTGTTTCCGATTCCGGCACTGGATGGCGGGCACCTTGTTTTCTACGCCTATGAGGCTGTCACGGGGCGGCCGCCCAGCGACCGGGCATTGCGCGTTTTGATGGGGGCGGGGCTGGCGCTTGTTTTGTCCTTGATGGTGTTTGCGCTCGCGAATGATCTATTTTGCCCCTGAGCGGGGGCGTGATGCGTCGAAATGCCTGAATTCCGCCACATTTGTATCAATCTTGTGTCCCAATCCCGGACTACTCTGATTCCAAGAGGAAGGATGAGACGATGCAAACACTTCAAAGTGGATACCGGGGCCTGAGCCTTCTGATGCTGCTCAACTCGGATCGTGTGCTGTATGCGATGACGCTGATGGCGGCCCTTCTGGCTGGTGCTTGGCTGGGTGGCCTCTAGGGCAACCTCAAACACTGTGACACTTCTGTCGCCCACGCTTTTGCGTGGGTGTTTGTGCTTTTGACAAGCCCTCTCAATCCCGTTACTTCCTTTCTGTATTATAGAAATCTGAACACGTGGGGCAAAATCATGGGATTGAGGATGACAGGCGTGAGTGGCAAACAGCAGTACCAGCACCGAAACGCAATACAGGCTCTTTTGATTTTAGCGCTGATTTCAGTCGCTTGGATGACTCAGCTTGCTCCGGCTTTCGCGCAGGAGTTTCGATTCACCCGCATCGTGGTCGAAGGCAATGAACGCGTCGGCGACGCGGCCGTGGTGACACGGGCCGGAATCGCTTCGGGGCAGACCGTATCGGCAGGCCAGGTAAATGATGCGTTGCAAAATCTCCAAACCAGCGGATTGTTTGAAACCGTGACCGTGGAACCGCAGGGATCGACACTGTTGATCACGGTGGTTGAACGGCCCACGTTGAACAGGGTCACGTTCGAAGGCAACCGGCGTATCGACGATGAAGCCTTGGCCGAAGTGATCGAAAGCCAGGAACGCCTGGTGTTCAGCACCGCTCAGGTCGAGCGCGACGTAGCGGCCATCGCAGAGCTGTATTCTGCGCAGGGACGGATCGCAGCCCGGGTCAGCCCAAGGATCATCCGCCGGTCTGATAACCGCGTGGACCTGATTTTCGAGATTTTCGAAGGCGATGTCATCGAAATCGAGCGCCTCAGCTTTGTTGGCAACCGTGCCTTTTCGGATCGCCGCCTGCGCCGCGTCTTGCAGACCAAGCAAGCGGGGATCTTCCGGGCACTGATCACGAGCGATACGCTGATCGAGGACCGCGTCGAGTTCGACAAGCAAGTGCTTCAGGATTTTTACTTTTCGCGCGGCTATGTCGATTTCCGGACCTTGAGCGCCAATGCCCAGTTGACCGAAGAACGCGATGGTTTCTTTCTGGTGTTCACCGTTGAGGAAGGCCAGCAATTCACGTTTGGCGAAATATCGGTGTCTTCCGATCTGCCTGGACTCGACCTCGGCGTGTATCAGGATGCGGTCCGGGTTCGTCCGGGCGTTGTCTATTCGCCGCTATTGGTCGAAAATGAAATCGCGCGTCTCGAGCGCCAGGGACAACGCGACGGTGTCGACTTCCTGCGGGTTGAACCACGTGTTACGCGCAACGACCGTGACCTGACGCTGGATGTGGAGCTGTTTCTGAGCCGTGGGCCCCGGGTTTTTGTTGAAAGGATCGATATCGAGGGCAACACCACGACGCTTGACCGCGTCATCCGCCGCCAATTCAGAATTGCCGAAGGGGACCCGTTCAATCCACGCGAGATCCGTGACGCGGCCGAACGGATCCGGGCGCTTGATTTCTTTGGCGACACCAGCGTCAACGCGCGTGAAGGCTCGCGACCAGACCAGGTGATCATCGACGTGGACGTCGAAGAACAGCCAACCGGATCTCTGAACTTCGGTGGATCTTACGCGGTGAACGAAGGCTTCGGCCTTGCGATCGGCTTCACGGAACGTAACTTTCTTGGACGCGGACAGACTTTCGGTCTGAACTTTTCGACGGCACAAGATGCTGGGCAATATGGTTTGACGTTCATCGAACCCGCCTTTCTGGGCCGCGATGTCGCCTTCGGTCTGTCCCTGCGATATTCGGAATCCGACAGTAGCTTCAACAACTATGATACCGAAAGCTTCCTGTTCAGCCCCTCGCTGACATTCCCGGTGAGTGAGAACGGTACTCTCTCGTTGCGCTACACGGTCCGCCGCCAGAAGATGTTGGATCGCGATCCGATCGAAAACGGCGCTGTCGTGCAGACCGAGATTGATGCGGGCCGGGAACTCGCCTCGGGTCTGGGCTACACTTATGTGTACGACACACGCACAACTGGCCTTGATCCGAATTCCGGAGTTCTTTTCGAGTTTGGTCAGGATTTTGCTGGACTTGGCGGCGACTCAGAGTTCATCCGGACAACTGCAAAAATCGTCGGCGAGCGTCGCGTGCTGAGCGAAGATGTCGTGCTGCGGGCGACGGTTGAGGGCGGTGCGCTGAATTGGCGCGGCGGGACGAACCGGACGATTGACCGGTTCCAGGTCGGACCTCGTATCTTCCGTGGCTTTGAGCCGGGCGGTATTGGCCCACGCGATTTCTCGGCACCAGACGATCCGGATGCGTTGGGTGGCAACCTTTTTGCCGTAGCCCGTCTGGAAGCTGAATTCCCTGTTGGACTGCCCGACGAATGGGGCCTGCGCGGTGCGTTGTTCACGGATGCGGGTAACTTGTGGAACCTTGATGACGTGGACCTGACGGGGGGTGATATCAAAGGCGAAAACGGGTCGCTCCGTGTTGTCGTCGGCGCTTCGATCCTTTGGGACACAATCATCGGGCCTTTGCGCTTCAACTTCAGCAAGGCCGTCAAAAAGGAAAGCTTTGACCGGGAACAATCGTTTGATGTAACCCTGTCGTCCAACTTCTGATCCGATGTGGCGCTTCGCCCGATACATGCTTTTGGCGCTGGCCTTGACAGGGGCCAGCGCTGTCTTTGCGCAGGATTTGCGCAGTCCTGTCTTGACCGTAGACAGCGACCGGTTGTACCGCGACAGTGACTTTGGCAAACGCGTGGCGCAGGAGATCGAAACGCTCGGCCGCGCGATGGCTGAAGAAAACCGGGTGCTCGAAGCCGAACTCGAAGCCGAAGAGCGCAGCCTGACCGCGCAACGCGCCGAACTCACACCCGAAGATTTCCGGACGCTCGCGGACGCTTTTGACGCCCGTGTTCAGAAGATCCGCCGCGAACGCGAATCCCAAAACCGGCTTTTGAGCGAGCAGTTGGAAGAAAACCGTGTGCGGTTCCTGAATGCGGCGGCTCCGGTTTTGGAAGACATCATGCGAGAGGCCGGTGCGGGCATCATTCTTGAACGCCGCGGTGTCTTCATCAGTGCCAATGCCATCGACATCACCGTTGCCGCAATCGAGCGGATCAATTCCGTGCTCGGCGATGGTGTGCCCGCGTCCGAATAGGTCCCGCGCTTGCGGCACCGCATCGCCCTTGCTAGTCAGGTGCTCAGCAAACCCGTATCAGCGAGGCCGGAACAGACAATGAGCACAGAACTTCTTACAGCAGATATCGGGCTGATCCAGCGCATCATTCCGCACCGTTATCCGTTTTTGCTGGTCGACAAGGTCATCGATATCGACGGCTACACGTCTGCGACCGGCATCAAGAACGTCACCATGAACGAGCCGCATTTTCAGGGCCATTTTCCGGGCAAACCCATCATGCCGGGTGTGACAATCGTCGAGGCGATGGCTCAGACGGCGGCCGTAATGGTGGGCACGGCTCTGGAGATGATGGACAAGAACATGCTGGTCTATTTCATGGCCATCGACAAATGCAAGTTCCGCCGCATGGTCGTGCCGGGAGATGTTTTGTACCTCAATCTGACCACGACGCGTGGCAAACCGGGCGCCAAAGTCTGGAAATTTGCCGGAGTCGCACAAGTCGACGGTGAGATGGCGTGCGAAGCGGAATTCACGGCGATGATGGATTTGCCCGCTGCATGAGCGACGTGCGGGTCCACCCTTCGGCTGTGATCGAGGCTGGTGCGCGGATTGATCCGTCCGCCTCGGTTGGGCCATTTTCTGTGGTGGGTCCGGACGTGGTGCTGGGCCCGAGGGTTGCGCTGAAAAGCCATGTAGTCGTGTCCGGGCAAACGGTGATCGGTGCCGATACGGTGGTTTTTCCGTTCGCCGTGCTCGGAGAAATCCCGCAAGACCTCAAGTTCAAGGGGGAAGACAGCCGCCTCGAGATTGGTGAACGCAACCGCATCCGAGAGCATGTGACGATGAATGGCGGCACGCGCTATGGCGGTGGTGTGACCCGGATCGGCGATGATTGCCTGTTCATGGCAGGTTGCCACATTGCCCATGATGCCCGGGTGGGGAACCGGGTCGTGGTCGTGAATGCGGCGGGCGTCGCGGGGCACTGTATTCTCGAAGACGATGTGATTCTGGGTGGATTGTCCGGCGTGCATCAGTTTGTGCGAATCGGGCGTGGGGCGGTTATCGGTGCTGTCACGATGGTGACCCATGACGTGATCCCCTACGGCCTCGTACAGGCGCCGCGCGGGGAATTGGACGGGCTGAACCTTGTGGGTCTCAAGCGACGTGGCGTTGACCGTGTCGATATCACGGCGCTGCGGGCGGCTTACCAGATGCTGGCCCAGGGCGACGGCACCTTTCATGACAGGGCGGCCAAGCTTGGCTCCGAGACGGACAGTCAATATGTGCGCGATATTGTCGACTTCGTCATGGGCGAAAGTGACCGTTCCTTTCTGACCCCGCGCTGATGCTGGCGCTGATCACAGGGCGCGGTGGCTTGCCGATTGCTGTGGCAGAGGCGCTTGCGACCCGTCCGCTGGTTTGCGCTCTGAACGGGCAGGGGCCGGACGGGCTGATCCCCGACATTACATTTCGGATCGAGCATCTGGGCACATTGCTGTCCACGCTGAAGTCGGCGGCGGTGACCGACGTGTGCTTGTGTGGATCCATTGATCGGCCGAGGCTTGATCTGGACAAGGTGGACACTGCCACGGCGCCTTTGTTGCCGGTCCTGGCCGGGGCTGTTGCGTCGGGCGAGGACAGTGCCCTGCGCGCAGTGATCGGCATTTTTGAGCAGGCCGGGTTCGGTGTCCGCGCGGCCCATGATCTGGCGCCCGATTTGCTCCCGCCCGCGGGTCTTCTGACATCTGCGCCTGTCCCGCAGGAGGCCGGGTCAGATGTGGCGCTGGCCTTGCGTGTTCTTGAAGCGCATGGGGCTGCCGATCTTGGGCAATCTTGCGTCATTCAGAACGGGACGGTCCTCGCTCGCGAGGATGCGCGTGGTACTGATGCAATGCTTGAGGGTTTGGGCCCTACGCCTGTCGCCACAGACAGACCGGATCCGTTCTCTGGCATGATGGACATGGCCGGTGATCTGTTGGGCGATGCGGCGGATTGGCTGTCCGGTGATGCCAAACCGGATGCGGTTCGGGCGGGAATGCTCTTCAAGGCCCCGAAACCGGGTCAGGATCATCGCATTGACTTGCCCACCATCGGGCCAGTGACCGCGGAGAAGGCCAGTGCCGCCGGCCTGGCCGGGATCGTGATTGCCCAAGGGGGCGTTATCGTCCTTGAGCAGGCCCGCGTTCTGGACAAGTTGAATGCAGCGGGCATGTATCTGTGGGTGCGCTGAAGGTCTTTGTCGTTGCGGGGGAACCTTCGGGGGATGCGCTTGGCGGCGCGCTCATGGCGGGCTTGCGTGTGCTCGCGCCAGACGTGTGCTTTGACGGTGTCGGCGGGCCAATGATGCAGGCGCAGGGCCTCACCAGCCGGTTCGATATGTCGGAATTGTCCGTGATGGGCATCGCTGAGATATTGCCGAGGTATCGGAACCTCAAGCGGCGTATCACGCAGACCGCGCAGGCGGTGATCGAGACGCACCCGGATGTTCTGATCACCATCGACAGCCCTGATTTTTGTTTGCGCGTTGCCAGGCAGGTGAAAGCCGGCAGTGACATTCGGACCGTGCATTACGTGGCCCCGACGGTCTGGGCGTGGCGTTCGGGGCGGGCGGCCAGGATGGCCCGGGTCATCGATCATGTGTTGGCGCTGTTTCCGTTTGAGCCGCCTTACATGACGGCTGTCGGCATGACCTGTGATTTTGTCGGGCACCCGGTGGCAACCGCGCCGCGGGCGACAGAGGCAGACTGCGCGGCTTTCCGTGCGAAACACGGTTTGGAAAAAGCGTCTCCTCTGGTGTTGGTCCTGCCCGGTTCGCGGCAAGGGGAAGTGCGCCGGATGGGGCCGGTTTTTGGAGCGGCCTTGGGACAGATGGCGCGGTCGCATCCAGATATGCGGATCGTGTTGCCTTCGGCGGCGGCCGTGGCAGATCTTGTTGCCGCACAGGTAAGGGATTGGCCGATTGCCCCGCTTCTGATTGATCCCCGGGTGATGTCATTGGACGCAGGGCAGGCCGAAAAGCGCGCGGCGTTTCGCGCAGCGGATGTCGCGCTGGCCACGTCGGGAACCGTGGCCTTGGAACTGGCGGCCGCTGGCACACCAATGGTGAGCGCCTATGATTTTCACTGGCTGAGCCGGGCGATCATCCGCCGGATGGTGACCACGGACACCGGCAACCTGATCAACCTTGTCTCTGACACCCGCGTTGTTCCAGAGGTGATCGGCAAGGCCCTGACGGTAGAAAACACCGTGCGCGCGATGGCGCAGGTCTTGGCTGATCCAACCGCGCAACGTGCAGCCATGATCCAAACGATGGACGCGCTTGGCCGGGGCGGCGAAGACCCCGGATTGCGCGCCGCGCGCTCTGTTCTGAGGAGCATCTAATCCGAAGGCGCGCCTTGCGGCGCAAACTCTTGTTGATTTCGCCCTTTGTCGGGCAACTGCGCCTTGGATTAGCCCAATTGGACCAAGGCGTGCCGTTTCTTGCCAGCCGAGAGCTTTATGGGTGAGCCGAGCGCGCCTGCGTCGATCATCAGGCCCGCATTGGTCAGGGGCGCGTCGTCCATCCTGGCACCACCTTCTGAAATCAGCCGCTTGGCCTCTTTTCCGGATCCGGCGAGGCCGGATTTGACGATCAGTTGCACGATGCTGATCCCATCACCGATGTCGGCGGTCGAGAGCGTCAATGTCGGCAGGTCATCGCCCACGCCGCCCTTTTCGAATACCTCACGCGCGGTATCGGCCGCGGCCGCTGCGGCCTCGGCCCCGTGCAGCAGAGCCGTGACTTCGGTGGCAAGGCGCACCTTGGCCTCATTGATTTCCGACCCTTCAAGGGCCCCGAGACGGTCGCATTCGTCCAGCGGAAGCTCGGTGTAGAGATTCAGGAAACGGCCTACATCCGCGTCCGTCGTGTTGCGCCAGAACTGCCAGAATTCGTAGGGCGACAGCATGTCCGCGTTGAGCCAGATCGCGCCTGCCTGCGATTTGCCCATCTTCTTGCCATCCGATGTGGTCAACAGGGGCGATGTGAGGCCGTAAACCTCACCTTCGATCACGCGCCGGGTCAGGTCGATCCCGTTGACGATATTGCCCCATTGATCCGACCCGCCAAGTTGCAGGATACAGCCGTAACGGCGGTGAAGTTCCATGAAATCATAGGCTTGCAGGATCATGTAATTGAATTCGAGGAAAGACAACGACTGTTCGCGGTCGAGCCGGGACTTGACGGACTCAAAGCTCAGCATCCGGTTGATCGAAAAATGCCGACCGATGTCCCGCAGGAAATCGAGGTAGTTCAGGTTGTCCAACCACTCGGCATTGTTGATCATCATCGCCTTGTCGTCGCCGTAGTCGATATAGGCCGAAAACACTTTTTTGATGCCAGCGATATTGGCGTCGATCTGTTCGGGGCCAAGCAGGGGGCGTTCATCGGCACGAAACGAAGGATCGCCCACCTTGGTGGTGCCGCCGCCCATCAGCGTGATGGGTCGATGCCCGGTTTTCTGGAACCAGCGCAGCATCATGATCTGGATGAGCGAGCCCACATGCAACGACTCCGCCGTCGCATCAAAACCGATATAGGCCGACTGCACACCGCTCAGCAGCGCTTCGTCCAGCGATTGCAGATCGGTGCAATCGGCAAGGAACCCGCGGCTCTGCATGACGTGCAGGAAATCGGATCTGGGTGTGTAGGTCATTGTGCTTGTCCTTGGAACGGCTCCGGCGCAGTCTATACGGGGGCAAGAGGCAAAGGAAAAGGCCATGGATAAGGTCAAACAGAAAGGTGTGGTGATCCGGGCGCTGGGGGCGATGTCGGGCACGTCGCTCGATGGCGTGGATGCGGCCGTGCTGGAGACGGACGGGGTGCGGATCAAGGGCTTTGGCCCGAGCGAGTATATGTCCTACACCGCCGAGCAGCGCGGCGTCCTGCATGCGGCCCTCGGGCATTGGCATGGCGCGACGCTGGCGCCCGCGACGGATGTGGTGATGGAGGCGCATCGCGCCTTGTTAGGGGCATTTGCACAGGTTGATCTGATCGGTTTTCACGGCCAGACCGTCGCCCATGCGCCGCGCGCGCAAGGCACGTTGCAACTGGGCGATGGCGCAGCGTTATCGGACAGTTTCGGCGTTCCGGTGGTGTGGGATTTCCGGTCGGCGGATATCGAAATGGGCGGCGAGGGTGCGCCGCTGGCTCCGTTTTTTCACTTTGCCTGCGCCAAGTGGATCGGTGCCGAGGGACCCATCGCCTTTCTGAACCTCGGAGGCGTGGGCAATATCACCTGGGTCGATCCGTCCTTTGACAGGCCCGAGGACCATGGCGCGCTTCTGGCCTTTGACACCGGGCCCGCCAATGCGCCGATCAACGATCTGGTGCAGGCCCGGCGTGGCGTGCCCTATGATGCAGGAGGTGAGATCGCGGCAAAGGGTACGGTCGAGACGGGGGCACTGGAGCTGTTTCTCGCCGAGCCATTCTTTGCACGCCTGCCGCCCAAGTCACTGGATCGAAATGACTTTGCCGAAATGGTCGCACTTGTCCGGGAACTGGGAGATGCCGATGCCACTGCGACCCTGACGGCGATGTGCGCCGCAGGTGTGGCTGAAGCAATGCAGCATTGTCCACGTCCGCCGTCGCGGGTTCTCGTCACGGGGGGCGGGCGGCACAATCCGGTGCTTATGAAGATGCTGGAGGTTTCGCTGGAGTGCCCTGTGGCCCCGGTGGAGGCCGTGGGCCTCGACGGGGATATGCTGGAAGCGCAGGCCTTTGCCTATCTTGCGGTGCGTGTGGCGCGTGGATTGCCCACCTCCTGCCCCGGCACCACAGGTGTCAGGGCTGCGGTGGCGGGCGGGACGCTGAGCGTTCCAGCCCCTGCACATAGTCCGACGTAAATGCGCCATAGCCGTTTGAAACGGATTTGAGATGCGGTTTCAGGTGCTTGTGTAACGCGGGCAGCTGGTGAAACGGGACGGCTGGAAAGCTGTGATGTTCTGCATGATAGGGCATGTTCCAGGCCAGCCAGCGCACCAGGCGCACGGTGCGGGTGGTGCGCGTGTTTTCCAGCATGTCGGCGACGGGCGGGCAGTGGCCATGCTCTGCCAGCAGGTAAAGGCGCAGTACCGGTTGGGCAAGCAGAACAGGCACCAGCCAAAGCCAGAGCACCAGCGGCGACCAAAGCAGCGACAGCGCCGCAAGCGCATAGACGGCCAGCAATATCCGCGCCTCACGCCGCATCGCCGCATGTTTGCGCGGTGGCAAATAGGGAGCCTCGATCGTTCCGAAAGCGTTGCGCCAAAGGGTCCGGGCATTGCCCGACCAATAGCCCCAGCCGGTCAGATAGCGCAGATAGGCAGCCCAGGTCGTCGGCCGTCCGCCGCCTGCCAATTCGGGATCATTGTCCGGATCATTGGTGTGGCGGTGATGCGCGAGATGGAAATATCGAAACCAGGTAAAGGGCAGCAGGATCAACGGGGCAACTGCGTGGCCAACCCAATCGTTCAACTCTTTGCGGGCAAATGGCGTCACGTGGGTGCATTCATGGCTGAGTGTGAACAGGAAGACGATCAAAATGCCGTGCGGCAGCAGCGCCAGACCCCAGAGCGGGCCTTGCAGGGCAATATAGGTTCCGGTCACAGCGATAGCGCCAAGGTGACCACCCAGATGCACCAGACCCGCGCGCGTGTTCGTTTGCGTCAAGGCGGCCCTTTGCGACGCACTCAAAGCAGAGAGGGCCTCCAGATGGGTCATCTCGGGATGTCGAAACCGGGTGGGGCGAGGGTAAAGCCGTCGAACTGGAAACCGGGAGAGACGGTGCAACTGACCAAGGTCCAGTCGCCGGTGCTGCGGGCCGCCTGCCAATGCCCGTCCGGAACGATCAGTTGCGGCGCACCGGCGTCAAGATCGGGTGTCAGAAGGTGATCTGTCGCGGGGCCCTTCTCATCCGGACTGATCGAGAGGATCAACGGGTCGCCTGCGTGAAACAGCCAGATTTCGGTCGCGTCAACTTTGTGCCAGTGGCTGGATTCGCCCTTGGAAAGCAGGAAATAGATGCAGGTACCCGTAGGGCGTCCGGAATTTTTGGCGACCCAGGTCTGGCGATAATGGCCGCCTTCTGGATGCGGGGTCAGCTCGAGCCGGGTGATGATCTCTTGTGCGTTCATATGCCAAGGGTAGGGTCACGACCGCCAGAGGGCAAGCGCATGCAAGCGATCATTGTCGGCAGTGGGAAGTCTGCTGGCTCACGGCTCAGTGGTGCTCAGGCTGTTGGGGCCGCGCCGTTTGGCATCGACCATCTTCAAAGCGTGATGTCGTAAAACCGCAACGCATGAAGCAGATCCGGGTCGGGGTCATAAAAAGGTGCGCAAGGTGCGAAACCCATCCGCTCATAGAGTGCAATCGCCTCGGTCAAGGGCGCAATGCTGTCGAGCACCATGCGTTTGTAGCCGTCGGCATGGGCGCGGGCCATCGCGTTGCTGATCAAAGCCTGTCCGGCCCCGGAGCCACGCGCCTGTGGGCTGACAAAGACGCGTTTGATTTCGGTCGTGGTGGCGTCGATGGGGTAGTACATCGCACATCCGACCACGGTGTCGCCGAGGGTTGCGACCACGATGTCACCCTTTGGGCGCGCATGGATACGGGGCAGGTCGCGGATCATCGCGTCATAGGTCTCGGCGGCGTAATAGGTGCCGATGAAGGTCGGAAGATGCGGCGAACGGTCCACCAAAAGCGCGCGGTAGGCCCAGCACAGCCGCGCGATATCCTCCATATCGGCGGCTGTTGCGGCTCTGATCTGAAGATCTGCCATCAGTGACCTGCACAGGGGGCCGGTGGCGCGGACGCGCGCCACCAGTGCGGTTTCGTTCAGAGGGCAGTTTTCAGGATGCTGCGGCCTGCGAATTCGGCTGTTGCGCCCAGCATCTCTTCGATGCGGATCAACTGGTTGTATTTGGCCAGCCGGTCAGAGCGAGCCAGCGAGCCGGTCTTGATCTGTCCGCAATTCGTGGCGACGGCAAGATCGGCGATCGTCGCGTCTTCGGTTTCGCCGGAGCGGTGGCTCATCACGTTGGTGTAGCGGGCGCGGTGCGCCATATCGACCGCTTGAAGGGTCTCTGTCAACGTCCCGATTTGATTGACTTTTACCAGCATTGAGTTGGCGCAGCCCTGCGTGATGCCCTGGGCCAGACGCACAGGGTTGGTGACAAAGAGATCGTCGCCCACCAGTTGCACCTTGTCGCCCAGCACCTCGGTCAGGGTCTTCCATCCGTCCCAGTCATCTTCGGACATGCCGTCTTCGATCGAGATGATCGGATAGTCGGCCACAAGCGCCGAGAGGTAAGCGACATTTTCGTCCGAAGTCATCGTCTTGTCTTCGCCCGCCATGACGTAGTGGCCGTCCTTGTAATATTCGGTGGCGGCGCAATCCATCGCGAGGTAAATATCATCGCCGGGTGTGTAGCCCGCTTTCTCGATGGATTTCAGAATGAAATCAAGCGCGTCGCGGGTGGAGCTGATGTTGGGTGCAAAGCCGCCCTCATCGCCGATCCCGGTGGACAGGCCCGCCGCCGAAAGCTCTTTTTTCAGCGTGTGAAATACTTCGGAGCCCATGCGCACGGCCTCGCGGATGTTGTCTGCCGCGACAGGCATGATCATGAATTCCTGGATGTCGATCGGGTTGTCGGCATGTTCGCCGCCGTTGATGATGTTCATCATTGGAACGGGCAGCATCCGGGCCGAGGTGCCGCCGATATAGCGGTAAAGCGGTTGTTGCGTCCAATCGGCGGCGGCCTTGGCAGCGGCCATTGACACTCCCAGAATCGCATTTGCGCCCAGACGGCTCTTGTTGTCGGTGCCGTCCAGTTCGATCATGGCCTGGTCCAGTTCGACCTGTTCGGTGGCGTCGATGCCGACGAGCGCTTCTGCGATCTCACCGTTCACGGACATCACCGCTTCGAGCACACCTTTGCCCATATAGCGGGATTTATCGCCGTCGCGCTTTTCCACCGCTTCGTATGCGCCGGTAGAGGCGCCCGATGGCACGGCGGCCCGCCCCATCGTGCCGTCTTCGAGCGTGACGTCGACTTCGACGGTCGGGTTGCCCCGGCTGTCCAGGATTTCGCGGGCGTGGATGTCGATGATGGTGCTCATGGGAAAAGGCCTTCTGCTGAGAAAAGTTACGCAGCGTTTAACGCGCCGGGGGCGCTAACTAAAGAGGCTTTAGGCCAATGCGGCCTTTTTCACACGCTGTTCGCGCCAAAGCGTGAACAGACCCGACGCGATAATGATGGTGGCACCGATCAACGTCATTGCATCAGGGCTTTCAGAAAAGAAGACCACGCCGATCAGCAGCGCAAAAACCATCCGGCTGTAGCGGAACGGCGTGACAAAGCTGATTTCACCGATGCGCATCGCCACGGTGATCGCAAAATAGCTGATCGCACCAAACAGAACACCGGCGCCGAGCAAGCCCCACTGGTGCAGCGTCGGAGCGATCAGAGCATCGCCGCTGACGGCCATGAGGATGGCGGCGGCGGGCATCAGCGAGAAGAAGGCCAGCATGCTCAATTGCAAGGAACTGACCGAAGCCCTGACCCGCCGTGTCGCCAGATCGCGCAACGCCATGCCGAGCACGCCGACCACCGCATAAAGCGACAGCCAGTTGAAATCACCTGTGCCGGGCCGGATGATCATCAGCACTCCGGCAAAGCCCACGGCGATCGCAGCCCAACGCCGCCAGCCGACAGGTTCGCCCAGAAACAGGGCCGCGCCCAAGGTCACAAGCAAAGGCCCGGCTTGCAGGATCGCGGCGGCGGTTGAGAGCGGGATCAGCGACAGGGCGGTGACAAAGCCCACCGTGCCGATCAGTTCCGCGGAATTTCGGGCAAGCACGGCAGGGGCCAGAAACGCCCGCGTCCACAGCGATTGCCTCTGCGCGCGGCAGATCAGCGCGAACACGATACCACCGCCCAGCCCAAACATGCCGATGATCTGCCCCACGGGCAACGCCCCGGCCAGCAGCTTGATCAGCGCGTCCTCAATGGCAAAGCCCAGCATGGCGATGACCATGATTGCCGCGCCGCGCAAGTTATCCAAGTTCTGCACTTAGCCGGTCAGCCGCATCATCAGCTGGTTGCCCTGTTTGCGCGTCTCGACCCCCTTGAGCGCATTGACCAGTGCCGACAGTTTGGTGTGCCCGTAGGTCCGGGTGTCAAAGTCGGGATGGGCGTTCTGGATGGCCTGACCGATCTGTCCCAGCGCGTACCATTCATCCTCCTGATCAATCTTGTCTATCGCGGATTTGATCAGGGGCAGGGCGGATTTGGCGGCCGCGAGCGATTGCGGCCCGCTTGCATCATTCACCAGGTTTTCGATCAGGATGAAGCGGTTGCAGACGTTGCGCAGCGCTTCGGGGGCCTTGGCCTCGCCGATGCCGATGACGGTCAACCCGTCCTCTCGCATGCGGTTGGCCAGTGCCGTGAAGTCGCTGTCGGAGGAGACGATGACAAAGCCGTCAAAGCGCCGCCCATGCAGGATGTCCATCGCGTCGATCACAAGGCCGATATCGCTGGCATTCTTGCCGGTCGTGTTCGAGGTGTCCTGATGCGCCACGAGCCCGAGTTGCAGGATGCGGTCCGACCAGGCCTTGAGCCTGCCCGATGTCCAGTCGCCGTACACCCGGCGCAAGGCGGGCTCTCCGATGGCAGTGACCTCGCGCAGGATCGCATCGGCGAATTTGGCGGGGACGTTGTCTGCATCGATCAGGACGGCGAGCAGGGGGCGGTCACGTTCGGCCACGGGGGGCTCCTTTGATTCCATATGCATAGAGTTTCGGGCCATTAGCGTTTGCGCGGCACGCCGTAAAGCTCCAGCCGGTGCCCGCGCAACTCATAGCCAAGCTTTTCGGCGATCTTGTCCTGCAAGGCTTCGATCTCTTCATCCACGAACTCGATCACCTCGCCTGAATTCAGGTCGATCAGGTGATCGTGGTGTTCTCGCTCGGCATCCTCATAGCGTGCGCGCCCGTCGCCGAACTCCAGCTTGTCCAGAATACCCGCCTCTTCGAACAGCTTGACGGTGCGGTACACGGTGGCAATCGAAATGCGCGGATCCACAGCGCTGGCCCGGTTGTACAGCTCTTCGACATCCGGATGGTCTGCGGAGTCTTCGAGGACCTGTGCAATAACCCGACGCGGGTGGGTCATACGCAGGTCATTGGCCTCGCACCGGTCTGTGATTGTGTGTCGCTTGTCAGTCATGTTCTCGGTTTAGCGAAGGTTTGCGCGCGCGGCAATTGCGGTTGACGCCATGCCATGATGGGTGCACTGGAAACCATGAGCGATTTTGACATGATGAACCTGCCTGAGGCGCTGACCAAGCGCATCGCAGAAATGGGTCTGACGGATCCAACCCCGATTCAGGCGCAAGCCATTCCGCACGCGCTGAACGGGCGCGACGTGATGGGCCTTGCGCAGACCGGCACCGGCAAGACGGCCGCCTTTGGTATCCCGCTGATTGCGCGCCTGATGGAAGAGGGCGGACGCGCGGCCCCCAAGACGGCGCGCGGCTTGATCCTCGCCCCGACCCGCGAACTTGCGGGCCAGATCGCGACAGTGCTGCGCGCGATGACGGAGATGAAGGTGCAGATTGTTGTGGGCGGCGTTTCGATCAACCCGCAAATCCAGCGTCTGTCCAAGGGCGTCGATATTCTGGTGGCCACGCCCGGTCGCTTGCTGGATCTTGTGGATCGTCGGGCCGTGCGGCTGGACCAGACGAATTTCCTGGTGCTGGACGAGGCGGACCAGATGCTCGATCTGGGCTTTGTGCATGACCTGCGCAAGATCGCCAAGATGATGGGCGACGATCGCCAGACCATGCTGTTTTCGGCCACGATGCCAAAACAGATGGCCGAGATTGCGGCCAGCTACTTGCATGAACCGCTGCGGATCGAGGTGTCGCCGCCGGGCAAGGCCGCGGACAAGGTCACGCAAGAGGTGCATTTTATCGCCAAGGCGGAAAAGACGGCGCTTCTGATCGAGTTGATTGCCAAGCACCGCGAGGAACGTGCGCTGGTCTTTACCCGGACAAAACACGGGGCGGACAAGCTGACCAAGGCGCTGGATCGTGCGGGATACAAGGTGGTCGCGATCCACGGCAACAAACGGCAGGGTCAGCGCGATCGTGCTCTGGCCGCGTTCAAGGCGCGCGAAGTGCTGGTGCTGGTGGCCACCGACGTAGCGGCGCGCGGGCTCGATATTCCCGACGTCAAACACGTCTATAACTACGAGTTGCCCAACGTGCCCGAGGCCTATGTGCACCGGATCGGACGGACCGCGCGAGCCGGCAAGGAAGGGGCCGCCATTGCTTTTTGCGCCCCGGACGAAATTGCGCATCTCAAGGACATTCAGAAGATCATGAAAATCCGCATTCCCGTAGCCTCGGGCCGTGCATGGGAAGAGGTACCGGACCCCAAGGCAAAGCCAGCGGGCGGTCGGGGCCGGGGGCGCGGAAAACCGGGCGGTGGACGCCCCGGTGGCGGGCCGGGTGGGGCTCCGGGCGGGGCCAAACCGTCGAACAACCGGCGGCGCAAACCCAAGCCAAGGGGGCCAGCCACAACTGGCTGACCCGTTCGTCGCTCGACAGCACACAGGATCCGTACTTAGACGTAGAGCGACGGCACGCCCAGTTGGGCATGAATGTCATTGACCTGTTTGGCTTCCAGACCAAGACCCTTGGCCAGGCTGTGCAAGTACTGCGCCTCAGATTGGCTATCGAGGTCAATCCCGAGCAGTGACACGGCATAGACCTGCGGCCCCATGCCCGGCGGTACCTGCGCCACCAGTGCGTCCACGTCGACGGGTTTGCTCATTTCGGTGCGCACAAAGGCGGCTTCTTCGGTGTCGACGTTACCGCCCAGCTGATCCACGAGGTGTTTTTGTTCGGCATCGTCCAGCGTGCCATCGGACTTGGCCGCTTGTATCATCGCGCGCAGCATCAAGGCGGCTGCGGCCTCCTGATCCGGGGTGGGTTCGATCTCTGGTTCTGGGGTCTGATCAAAGGCGGAATTCAGGACCTGTCCGAAATCGGCCCCGTTCTCTGCGGGGCGTTGCGCCGTCGCAGCCCCCAGACCGCCCAAGAGTCCGCCAAGCCCTGATGACCCGGCCAATCCGCCCAGCATATCCTGCAATCCGCCGGGCGCCGCCCCACCGGGTCCGCCCAGACTATCGAGCAACCCGCCCAAGCCCCCAAGACCACCCTTGCCGCCCATCAGTCCGCCAAGCGCATCCTGCAATCCCGCAGCCGAAGCGCCGGAGCCTTGCAGCGATCCGGCCAGCCCCCCGAGCAATCCGCCCAGGCTGCCTTCACTTGCCGTTCCGCCCTTGCGATTGTTCATGACGGCGCTGGCACCCTTGGCCACTGCCACGCCGATGGCCACTTTGGCCAATGTCTTCATCAAGCTCATGGTTCACTTCCTTCTTCGTAGAATCGTCTGGTTTCAGGATTGCATGAAACCGGACGATCAAGATGCAGAAACGCGGGTGGTGATTGACAATGCAGTCCGACACCTCGCAAGTGGCTGCTATGGAACGCAAAACCCATATTGACCTGATCGGGGCTGTTGCCCTTGTTGCCGTCGCGATGAATTTTGGGCTCAATCAGGTGGTTGTAAAAGTCTCCAATGGCGGGTTCGAACCGATTTTTCTGGCCGGTTTGAGGTCGATCGGGGGCGGCATCGTCCTGCTGCTGTGGATGTGGGCGCGGGGCATTTCGGTCAGGTTGCCGCGTGCGAGCATGGTGTCCGGGGTGATTGCGGGCCTGCTTTTTGCCAGTGAATTTGCCCTTTTGTTCACCGCCCTCGATCTGACCACCGTGTCACGGTCTTCGATCATTTTCTATTCGATGCCTGTGTGGCTTGCGCTGGCCGCTCATTTCGCTTTGCCGGGCGAGCGGTTGTCTGGCCCGCGCCTGATCGGGTTGGCGCTTGCAATGGCGGGCGTTTTTCTGGCGCTTGCCGATCGTCAGAGCGGTCAGGCCAGTTTTTGGGGCGATGCATTGTCGCTGCTCGCAGCTTTTTGCTGGGCGGGAATCGCTTTGTTGGTGCGTGTCACGCCGCTGAGCAAAGTACCGGCCGAGCAGCAGTTGCTGTGGCAGTTGATGATCTCTGCACCGCTGCTGATCGGATTGTCGCTGTTTTACGGCCCGCTGATCCGAGATTTGCAGGTCATTCATGTTGCCGGGCTGATTTACCAGATCTTTGCCGTTGCCAGCTTTGGGTTCCTGGCGTGGTTCTGGCTGATCAAGATCTATCCCGCCTCATCTGTCGCCTCGTTCAGCTTTCTGTCGCCGGTCTTTTCCGTCCTGTTGGGATGGCTTCTTCTGGGCGAGCAGATCGCGTTGACGATCTGGCTGGCTTTGGCGCTGGTGGCGTCCGGCCTTTATCTGATCAACCGGCGTTAGGTCCCGCAAAAGGTTGCGGGCACAATCTCCGCCTTGGTCGGTGGGCGGCGCAGGTCTTCAAAGGCGGCGGGGACATCGAATGGCGCCGCAAGCGCTTGCATCAAACGTTCAAACGGCACCATGTCGCCTGCCACTGCGGCCTCGATCATGGCCTCGATCCGATGATTGCGCGGGATAATCTGAGGATTGGCGCGAACCATGATGGACGCCGCATTCGGGCCGACCCGTCCCCGCCATTTCTGATCCCATGCATCAAAGGCGGCCCGGTCCGTGAACTGGTCGCGGGCCGTGTCGGTGCCGAGGGTGGCAAAGCTGTTGGTGAAATCCGCACCGTCCGTTTGCATCAGCGTCAACAGCTCTTCGATGAGAAACTGATCCTCGGGCACCGCGTCGGACAGCCCGATTTTCGCTCCGAACCGGCGCAGCCACGCCGCCTGCAATTGCGCGGGCATCGCGTGCACGATTGCGGTGGCCTCTTCGACGGCGGCCTCCTTGTCGTCATAGAGCTGGATCAGGGACGTCGCCAGTTGCGCCATGTTCCATACGGCGATGCGGGGCTGGTTGCCGTAGGCATAGCGCCCGGTCTGGTCGATCGATGAAAACACGCGGGCCTCATCATAGGCATCCATGAAGGCGCAGGGACCATAATCGATGGTCTCGCCCGAGATGGTGCAATTGTCGGTGTTCATCACACCGTGAATAAATCCGACCGACATCCAGGCCGCGACCAGTTCGGATTGGGCGGCGCAGACGGCGGACAAAAGCCCCATCGGCCCATCCGCGTCAGGATAATGGCGGGCAATGGCGTAGTCGGTGAGGGTGCGCAGGGCGTCGATCTCGCCCCGGTGCGCAAAGATCTGAAACGTGCCGACGCGCAAATGACTGGACGCCACACGCGTCAGCACGGCCCCCGGCAATCCGCCCTGTTCACGGTAGACCGGCTGCCCGGTGCCCACGGCGGCCAGCGCGCGGGTGGTCGGGATGCCAAGCGCATGCATCGCCTCGCTGACCACATATTCGCGCAGCACCGGCCCCAGCCAAGCGCGCCCGTCGCCCATGCGCGAATAGGGCGTCGGGCCGGAGCCCTTGAGCTGGATATCGCGGCGCTGCCCGGTCGTGTCGATGACCTCGCCCAGCAGAATGGCCCGCCCGTCGCCCAATTGTGGGTTGTAGCTGCCAAATTGATGACCCGCATAAAGCTGCGCCAAAGGATCGGCGCCCTCCGGCACTGCATTACCGGCAAATACTTCGGCGCTTTCGCCGGTGATGCCAAGCTCGGCGGCCAACGCGCCATTCCATGCGATCATGGATGGCGTTTTGACCGGGGTGGGTGCCTGCCGCGTGTAGAACGCGTCGGGCAGGGCAGCATAGCTGTTGTCGAAGGGGATGTGAATAGTCATGCTCTGGATATAGTTTAGAGGTCGGTCAGAAACCACCCATGCACGTCAGACATTTGCCGGATCGCAAGGAAGACTTCAGAACATCCGCGTCATAAGGTGATAGCCGTCGCGCAGCCGGAACCCTGCGCGCTTGTAAAGCCGCGTGGCACCGGTATTCTCGGGGCCGACCTCTAGATGCAGCGCCTTGAGGCCTGCTCCGGCCAGCGCGCGCGGCAGCGAGATCAGCACTTCCCCGGCCACGCCACGCCCGCGCACGCCGGGGCGCACGTAAAGCTCGTCGATAAACCCATCCATGCCGCCAAATTCGATGGACCAGCCAAAGGTCACGACAATATAGCCGATGGGCGCGCGCGGCGGGCCGATCAGGTAGGCCGCACCGTGGGGTATCCCTTCGAGCAGCGGGCGCACTGCGTTCTCGCGCGCTTCATCGCTCAGGCCCAGCCCTTCTTCGCTGTGAAAGGCGGCTACCAGCGGCATCAGCCTGTCGATGTGGTCCGTGGTGGCGAGGGTCAATACTGCGCTCATTCATATATCTCCAATGCGCGGGCTTCGGCCTTGTTGATCCAGCCGGATTTGCACGCGCCGTAATCTGCTCCGAGGTCCGGGTGTCGGACCGCGCAGGCCGCTTTGACAGAGGTATAGGCGGCGCGCAACGCCCCATTGGCAAGCAATGCGTCCCGAAAGGCGAGGTGGCGGCGAATATCCGCGTGCCCCTGAACATAAGCGTGCGCATGAAACAGACGTACGCCGTTGTGTGGATCGGAACGGCGGCAATACCGGCGTCCCTCAAGACCGTAGGGCCCCATCCAGTCATAGCCGAGTGCCTCGACGGATGGTCGGGCGGCGTCTGCGCTGGCGGTATCCGCGAAGACGGGCATGAGATCGAGGATCGGTTTGGCGGGCAGGCCGGGCACTGCGGTGGAACCGATGTGGTGCACGGTGACCAACCCGCTGACAGTGGCCCGCCACCTGTCGGCCTCGGCCGCCGCCTGTGCGAGCCAGCCGGGGTCGGGCGCCGCCAGACCGGTCACAGGCGGGCCAGACGCTCGGTCAGGAGGGTGAAAAAGCCGTCGGCGTCCAGATCGCCGATGAACAGCGCGTTTTGGGGCCGATCCGTCACCCCCCACCAATCGGCGACGGTCATGCCCATGGTCAGGTCAGATTGCGTCTCGATCTCGACGTTGATGTGGCGGCCGGTGAAAAGGTCAGGCTTGATCAGATAGGCGGTGACGCAGGGATCGTGCAGTGGCGCGCCGGACGAGCCGTATTTCTCCTTGTCGAACCGCTCGAAGAAATCGGTCATCTGGGCGACCGCAATTCCGGTGGGCGTGCCCAAGGCGCGGAATGCCTCGTTGCGTGGCGCGGTGACAAGGGCCTTGTGCGTCACGTCGAGCGGCATGACGACAATATCCGCGCCGGATTTGAACACGATATCAGCAGCCTCCGGATCGACGTAGATGTTGAATTCAGCCGTCGGCGTGATATTGCCCACTTCGAAATAAGCCCCGCCCATCAGCACGATCTGCTGCACCCGTTCGATGATCTCGGGGGCTTTGCGAAATGCGTTTGCAATGTTGGTCAATGGACCGAGCGGGCACAGGGTGACCGTTCCGGAGGGCTGCGTGCGCAACGTGTCGATGATGAAATCGACCCCGTGGCCGGGCGCGAGTTGCATGTGTGGGTCGGGCAGTGATGGGCCGTCCAGCCCGGTCTTGCCGTGCACATGTTCGGCCGTAACCAGCGGGCGGCCCAACGGGCGGTCGCAGCCTGCGTAGACAGGCACATCGACCTTGCCTGCCAACTCACAGATCATAAGCGCATTTTTTGCGGTCAGGTCCAGTGGCACGTTGCCCGCGACCGCGGTGATGCCCAGCACGTCGATCTCGTCCGGGCTGGCCAGCGCCAACAGGATGGCGACGGCATCGTCCTGGCCGGGGTCGGTGTCGATAATGATCTTGCGGGGTGCCATGAGAACCTCTTGAGGGGTGTGAAATTCCGGGCACCGTGGCCGCTTTGGCACCCCTTGTCCAGAACCGCCCGCGACCGATGCGCAAAACCTTGCGCGCCGAAGCGGCGGTGGCATAAGGGCGGTTATGACTGAGGTCCCCTTATACGTTCACGCAGGCGCGCATCGCACTGGCACATCCTCGTTTCAGATGTGTTTGCACGACAACCGCGCGGTATTGGATCAGGCCGACTATGCGCTGGCCTATCCGGGTCGGGATGACATTCCGTCGGGCCGTTT
This sequence comes from Tateyamaria pelophila, assembly GCF_019966495.1. Taxonomy (GTDB): domain Bacteria; phylum Pseudomonadota; class Alphaproteobacteria; order Rhodobacterales; family Rhodobacteraceae; genus Tateyamaria; species Tateyamaria pelophila. Next base: position 85,948 of record NZ_JAIMIA010000003.1, read on the forward strand.
GGCGTTGCGCTTGCCCAGACCCAAGGACGGCGTGCCGCAACAGGCCATCGTGAAGGCACGCAAGACGCTGGCGATGCATTCGGGCGGCAGGCCCCTGATCCTGTCCGAAGAGAATATTCCGGGTCGGATGATGCATTTCATGCAAAGCCGGTTCTATCCTGCCGCCGAAGCGCGCTTGCAAGTGCTGCGCGCGGCGTGGGATGGCCCGATTGCCCATGTTTTGCTGGTGGTGCGCCCCTATGACGCGTTGTTTGTCTCGGGCTATCGCAAGCGGGCCGAGGACAACCGCGTGCCGGATTTCGACAGCCTGCGGCCAAAGTACATGTCCATGAACCGGGGCTGGCCCGCCGTGGCCCAGTCGATGCGTGATATCCTCAAGCCGGAGCGGATCACGGTCATTCCTTATGCGCAACGCGGCACGAGTGCGGCACTGTTGACCCGGTTGGTGCCGGGACTGGCGGACGATCTGGTTGAGCCGGGACAGATGATGAACCTGAGTGCGACGGATGCCGCGTTGATCGCATTGCAACGGCGCTACCGGGCGGGTGAAACGTTGAGCCGGGCCGCGTGGCAGGACATCGTGGCCCGCCACGCCGACGACACGGGCAACCTCGGTTTTGCGGCCTTTTCGGAGGCCGAAACGCAGGTGTGGGCCGCCCGTTATGCCCGTGACCTCGACAGGCTGGCCACCATGGACGGGATCACGTTCGGCTAGATTTTTCGGCCCGTTTCGCGGCATCCCACAACGCATCCATTTCTTCGAGCGTGCTGTCCTGCGCGCATGTGCCCCGATCCACCAAGGCGGCCTCGACCGCGCCGAACCGGCGGGTGAATTTCGCATTGGTCCGCCGCAGCGCCTCTTCGGGGTCGATATCGAGATGGCGGGCGAGGTTGGCCACCACGAAGAGCAGATCGCCCATTTCGTCGACCATGTCGTCATGGCTCAGGGTGTCGCGGGCCTCGACAAGCTCTGCGGCTTCTTCGGTGATCTTGGCCAGAACGTGATCGGTGTGGGGCCAGTCAAACCCCACGCGCGCGGCGCGCTTTTGCAACTTTAGCGCCCGCAACAGCGCGGGCAGGTTCTTGGCCACGCCGTCCAGCGTGCCGGATTGTTCCTTGCCCGCGCGTTCTGCTGCCTTGATTGCCTCCCAGTCGCGGGTTTGCTGTTCGGCGGACTTATCGCGGGATTCGTCGCCGAATACATGTGGGTGCCGGGCCACCATCTTGTTCGAAATGTTGGTGACGACGGATTGAAAGGTGAAATGCCCGGCCTCTTCTCCGATGGCGGTGTGATAGACCGATTGCAGCAACAGATCGCCCAATTCGCCTTCAAGCTCGGGCCAGTCGCAGCGCTCGATTGCATCTGCGACCTCATAGGCCTCTTCGATCGTGTAGGGCGCAATGGTGTCAAAGGTCTGTTCGATGTCCCACGGACAGCCGGTTTCGGGATCGCGCAAGCGGCGCATGATTTCAAGCAGACGCTCGATCCCTGCGCTTTCATCGTAAATCAGGTCAGGGTTTTGCGGGACGCCCATTGCAGCCTCGTCACGTTTGGGGTTTGGTGCCATCTGACGCATCCCGTGCACAGGAGTCCAGCCATGGCGATCATCAACCGTATCGGAGACCTCGGCCCAAAGATGGCGGAATGGCGGCAGCATCTGCATACCATTCCCGAGCTGTCCTTTGACTGTCCCAAGACGTCCGCCTTTATCCACGACCGGTTGGAAGAGATCGGTGTGGATGCCATTCATGACGGGATTGCCCAGACCGGGATCGTGGCGATTATCGAAGGGCAGGGTGACGGGCCAACGATTGGACTGCGCGCGGATTTCGACGCGCTGCCGATCAGCGAAGAAACAGGGGTGGCCTATGCCTCGACTCATCCGGGGAAAATGCATGCCTGCGGCCATGACGGGCACACCGCGATGTTGTTGGGGGCGGCGCAGTATCTGACCGAGACCCGCAACTTCGCGGGCCGGGTCGCACTGATCTTTCAACCGGCCGAAGAGGACGGCGGCGGCGCCGAGGTGATGGTGCGCGAAGGCATTCTCGACACGTTCGACATCGGCCAAGTCTATGCGATCCACAACGCTCCGGGGAAGGATTTTGGCAAGTTCCATACTACCACAGGTCCGATTATGGCCGCGTGCGATACGTTCACCATCAACATCACCGGCAAGGGCGGGCATGGCGCGCGGCCCTATGATTGCGTCGATCCCGTTGTCGCGGCCTGCGGCATCGTCACAGCACTGCAAACCATTGTCAGCCGCAATCACAACACCAACGCGTCGCTGGTTGTCTCGGTCACACAAATCCACACTGGCACCACCGATAACGTGATCCCCGAAACCGCTTATATCAACGGCACGGTGCGGACTTTCGACAAAGAGGTACAGGCCATGGTTGTGCGTCGGATGGAAGAGGTCGTGGCGGGCCAGGCGGCGGCCTACGGGTGCACCGCGACACTGGAGTTCGAGTTTGGCTATCCGCCGACGGTCAACGATGTGGACAAGTCCGCCTTTGCGGCGCGCGTTGCGGCGGATGTGGCGGGCGCGGACGGTATCGAGGACGCGATGACGCCGGTGATGGGGGCCGAGGATTTTGCCTATATGCTGGAGGCGCGGCCGGGGGCTTATCTGATGCTGGGTCAGGGGGATGGCGCGGGCGTGCATCATCCCAAATACAACTTCAACGATGAGATCGCGCCAATCGGGGCCTCGTTTTTTGCCCGGTTGGTGGAAACGGCGCAACCGTTGCGATAGGGGCTCTGCCCCTCGGCCCGTTGGGCCTCACCCCGGGATTTTTTTGAACAGAGAAGAAGACTGCGTCATGGCCCTTGAAGATGCCAAAAGCCAGATTGATCATGCGTTCACGCGCGAAGACCTGAGGGGGCCGTCCTTTGAGCTGACCTTTGCGGGGGCCACGTCGTTTCTGCGGCGGCGCTATAGCAAGGACCTGGGCGGCGTGGATATTGCCGTGACGGGCATACCGTTCGATCAGGCGGTGACGAACCGCCCCGGCACGCGGTTGGGGCCGCGCGCGATCCGCGAGGCGTCGGCCCTGCAGGCGCCCGACGCGCCTTATGGCTGGCCCTTTGATGTGATGCGTGAACGGGTGATCGTGGATTATGGCGATATGGCGTTTGACTATGCCGATATTCCGGCCTTTCCCGATACGGTGACGGCGCATGTTCGCGGCATTCTGGCGGCGGGAGCGGCCAGCGTCGTTCTGGGTGGCGATCACTATATTTCGTTTCCCATTCTCAAGGCCTATGCCGAAATCTACGGCCCGGTGTCGTTGATCCAGGTGGATGCGCATACGGACACCTGGCCCGACGATGACATGGGGCGCGTCGATCATGGCACCATGTTCTACAAGGCGGTGAAGTCGGGGATCGTGGACCCGGCAACCTCGGTGCAGATCGGCATTCGCACCACCAATGAAGACACGCTGGGCGTCAATATCATCGATGCGGCGGAAGTGCACCGGATCGGGGCGGAGGCGGTTGCCGCGCGGACGCGTGAGATCGTGGGCGACAGGCCATGCTACCTGAGTTTTGACATCGACGGGCTGGATCCGGCCTTTGCCCCCGGCACCGGAACACCGGTCTGGGGCGGGCTGACCTCGGCGCAGGCGGCCGCGCTGCTGCGGGGTCTGGCGGGTATCAACATTCGCGGTGGGGACATCGTCGAGGTCAGCCCGCCCTTTGACACCACCGGGGCCACCGCCATTGCAGGGGCGCATGTGGCGACCGAGATTTGCTGTTTATTGGGGTGGAGGATGCGGACCGGTGGTTAGAAATCAACCGATCAGCGGCAACGATCTGGCGCGTTTTTCCGGGCCGAACACGTTCATGCGACTGCCTTTTGCAAATGACCTCAAGGGCTTGGATGTGGCGATCCTGGGTGTTCCGATGGATATCGGCACCTCGTGGCGATCGGGCACGCGGTTTGGCCCCAAACAGGTGCGCAGCGAATCCGCGATGATCCGGCCCTATAATCTGCAAACCGGGGCTGCCCCATTCGACAGCCTTCAGGTGGCGGACATTGGCGATCTGGCGATCAACACGTTTTCCTTGACGGACAGTCTGCGCATCATCGAAGAAAGCTATGAAGCGGTCCTGAACTACGATGTGATCCCGGTGGCGATCGGCGGGGATCATTCCATCACCTTGCCGATCTTGCGGGGAATCGCGAAACGCCACGGGCCGGTGGCTTTGGTGCATGTGGATGCCCATGCGGACGTGAATGACGAGATGTTCGGCGAGAAAGAGACCCACGGCACGGTGTTTCGGAGGGCCCACGAAGAAGGGTTGATCACCGCGTCAAAGACGTACCAGATCGGTTTGCGCGGCACCGGCTATTCGGCGGAAGATTTTACCGAGGCGCAAGGCTGGGGGTTTCAGCAGTTTCTGGCGCCGGATCTTTGGGGGCGCGACCTGAGCACGCTTGGTGCGGAAATCCGGCGCGATATCGGCGATCTGCCCGTCTATATCAGTTATGACATCGACAGCCTTGATCCGGCATTCGCGCCCGGTACGGGCACGCCCGAAATCGGCGGCCTGACGACACCGCAGGCGATGCAGCTGATCCGGAGTTTCAAGGGGTTGAACGTCGTTGGCTGTGATCTGGTCGAGGTCTCGCCGCCCTATGATACGTCCGGCAATACCGCGCTGACGGCGGCGAATATTCTCTATGAACTGTTGTGTATCTTGCCTGGCGTTACATATCGTTGATCAGGCATTGTGCCGCAGCATTCTGCCAGACAGAAAGGCCGAAGATGAGGATCATCATGTATCTCGCTGGTATCATTGTTTTTTTGCTTATGGCGGGCATGTTGTACGTCCGCCTGGCGCCGACGGATGTGGCGCGGTGGCACCAACCGATCGAGGCGGCCCAGAGCGCGGACCTTGCAGATGGTGCGGTCCGCGTGATCGCGGCGGATGAACAGAGTTTTGAGCGGGTGGCCCAGGCCGCAACATCTCTGCCGCGGACGGAGGTTGTTGCCGGGTCAGTGGCTGAAGGCCGTATCACATTTCGCACCCGGTCCAAATGGATCGGTTTTCCGGATTTCACGACCATTGAATATGACAATGGAACGCTGAAGATGTATGCCCGCCTGCGTTTTGGACAATCGGACATGGGTGTCAATGCTGCGCGGCTTGAGCAGTTGCTTGGTGCGGCCCAGTCCGGGTGACAGGCTTACGAAAACGCCTGACTTCTGCACGTGTTGGCCATGACTGCGGGTAAAGTCCGATCGATTGCGCGGATGACGTCGATCAAAATGGGTGTGCCCGATTAGGGGAGAGACCCAAATGACACGGACTATCTGCAAAGCGTCGACAACGCCTTTCTCTTGACCAATGCCGCGCCTTGGATCAAACCCGCGTCATGATCCCCGAAGACCGCCTCATCCAGATCACGCAACGCTTTCAGTATCTTGAAGCGGCGATGTCTGCTGGCTCCGATGATATTGCGCGACTGGCCAAGGAATATTCCGATCTTCGGCCCGTCGTGGACCAGATAAACGCCTATCAGCAGATCGTGACCGACATGGCCGAGGCCGAGCAGATGTTGGACGATCCCGACATGGCGGAGCTTGCGCGCGAGGAATTGCCGCGCCTGAAGGCTGCCTTGCCCGGCGCCGAAGCGGCGTTGCAATTGGCGCTTTTGCCCAAGGATGCTGCGGATGCGCGCCCGGCGATGTTGGAAATAAGGCCCGGTACGGGCGGGGATGAGGCCACCCTTTTTGCCGGCGATCTCTTTCGGATGTATCAACGCTATGCCGAGGCGCAGGGCTGGACCGTCGAGATTGTCGAGGAGCAGATTACCGAACTTGGGGGTCTCAAGGAGATGGTGGCCCATATCAAAGGTGAGAACGTTTTTGCGCGGCTGAAATACGAATCGGGCGTGCACCGGGTGCAGCGGGTGCCGACGACAGAGAGCGGCGGGCGTATCCACACCTCGGCAGCGACGGTCGCGGTTTTGCCGGAAGCGCAGGAGGTCGATATCGAGATCAACCCCGGTGACATCCGCATCGACACGATGCGCGCCTCCGGATCCGGAGGGCAACATGTCAACACAACCGATTCGGCCGTGCGGATCACCCATTTGCCCACCGGGCTCATGGTCACCAGTTCCGAAAAATCCCAACACCGGAACCGCGAGATAGCCATGCAGGTCCTGCGCGCCCGGCTTTATGATCTGGAGCGGAACCGGGTGGACAGCGAACGCTCGGCGGATCGGGCCATGCAGGTGGGATCGGGGGACCGGTCGGAGCGTATTCGGACCTATAATTTCCCGCAGGGACGCATGACGGATCACCGGATCAACCTGACGCTCTACAAGCTCGATCAGATCATGCAGGGGGACCTGAATGACGTGATCGATGCACTGACGGCGGACGCGCAGGCCCGCCAGATGGCGGAGATGGGAACGTGACGGCCGCCGAAGCCATGGCCGCGGCGGCCGCGCGGTTACGGGCGGCGGGGGTGCCGGAACCGGCACGCGATGCCCGGATCTTGCTGGCCCATGCGGCGCAGGTGGACGCGGCGCGTGTGACGTTGATCGCGCCCGAAGACATTGCGCCTGAAATTCAGGATCGCTACGAGCATCTGATCGCGCTGCGGGCCGTCCGCGTGCCTGTCAGTCATCTGGTCGGAGAGCGGGAATTCTATGGCCGTAGCTTCAAGGTCAGCTCGGAAGTCCTTGATCCAAGGCCGGAAACCGAAACCCTCATTGAGGCAGCATTGGCGGAGGATTTCAGACACGTGCTGGATTTGGGCACCGGGTCCGGCTGTATCCTTGTGACGTTGCTGGCGGAACGGCCAGAGACGACGGGCATAGGTACCGATTTGAGCGAAGATGCCTGTCTGCAGGCCAGTGCCAACGCCGTGCTGCACCATGTCGGGGATCGCGCGAGGATTCTGAACACCGACTGGTTCGACGACGTGGACGGGCGGTTTGATCTGATCGTGTCCAATCCACCTTATCTTGCGGCTTTTGAGATGGACGAAGTCGCCCCTGAGGTGCGCGAACACGAACCGCGCATGGCGCTGACGGATGAAGGGGACGGGTTGTCGTGCTACCGGATCATTGCGGCGCAGGCTGGCAGTTATCTGACCTCGAACGGTCGTGTGATCTGCGAGATTGGCCGCGATCAGGGCGCTGACGTCCACGAGATATTCACGCGCGAAGGGTGGAGCAGCGTCACCGTATTACAGGACCTCGACCGGCGGGATCGTGTCATTGTTGCGCGAAATCCAGCGTAGCGTGTTCAAAAAATCCAAAAATTCCGACTTTGCACTTGTTCTGAGAGCAAACCCATGCTTATTCAAGGAAAGACGCAATGTGTGAGGCCTGAGGGCCTTCCATGGCCTCTTCGCCCGATATATCGCCGAGACGTGTTGATGGTGCATCAAACGCACCACGCGGCGATCAGCAAAAAACTGCCAGAGAGCTGAACAGAATTCATGAAATCTTCGAGATCACGGTCCCGGTCAAAGAACAATCGTAACCGCAGCAATAACAACAACAGCGGCGGCAATGTCATCAACCGGGTGTTCGATAGTTCCGGCCCCGAAGGCAAGGTGCGCGGTACGCCTGCGCAAATCATCGACAAGTACAATCAATTGGCGCGTGATGCCCAAGTGTCCGGCGATCGGGTTGCGACGGAGAACTTCCAGCAACACGCCGAACATTATCTGCGTTTGTTGAGCGAAGCGCAGCGCGAGATAGATGCCCGCCGCGAAGAGCAGGACCGCCAGAACCGCGAACGTCAGGCCGAACAGGAGCGCATCAACCGTGAGCGCCAGGCCGAGCGGGATCGCGAACGCGCGACGCGGGATGAGCAAGAGCAAAAAACGCAGTCCGAATCTGACCCTTCAACAGCCGAGCAGCCGGACGTTGTCGACACCGAAAGCGATACGGGGTTGGTCGAAACACCCGAAAGCAAGCCCAAACCCAAGCCAAAACCGCGCCCCCGCACGCGCAAACCCAAAACGGATGCGCCAAAAAGCGACGAGGCACCAGCGGGCGCTCCTCCGGAAAAGAACGGCTCTGCCCCGGAAGCGGCCGAGTAACGTGGGCTAGCCCGCCGCCACGGCGCGGGCCAATGCACAAAACCCTTCCAGAGACACCTGTTCGGCACGTTCTGTGGGCTTGATGCCCGCGGCGTGCAACCGGTCTTCGATGTCCGGCGCGAACCCCTTGAGCGCCGAGCGGAGCATTTTGCGCCGTTGATTGAATGCGGCGGCGACCACGCGGTTCAGCACCAGCGCATCCGCCTCAAACCGGGGTGCGGGCAGGGCCGTCAGGTGGACCACTGCACTCGATACTTTCGGCGGTGGTGTGAAGGCTTCGGGCGTCAGGGACAGCACGATGTTGGCATCGGCGCGCCACTGCGCCAGCAATGCAAGCCGCCCGTAGGCTTTGGACCCCGGCACCGCCACGATCCGTTCAGCCACCTCACGCTGAAACATCAGCGTCAACGATTGCCAGAAGGGCGGCCAGTCCGGCGGCGTCAGCCACCGCACCAGCAGTTCCGTGCCCACGTTATAGGGCAGGTTTGCCGCCACACGGATCGGAGCGCGCAGGTGTTCGAGCGGATCAATGTCGAGCGCGTCTCCTTCGATAATTTGCAAACGCCCCGGATAGGCTGCGGCGATCTCGTCCAGCGCGGGCAGGCAGCGGGCATCCTTTTCGATGGCCAGCACCTTGCGCGCGCCTTCGGAGAGCAATCCGCGTGTCAGCCCGCCCGGTCCGGGTCCAATTTCGAGCACATCCACATCCGTCAGATCTCCGGCCTGGCGCGCGATCTTGGCTGTCAGGTTCAAGTCGAGCAGGAAGTTCTGACCCAGGGATTTGCGGGCCTTGAGGTCGTGGGTTGCAATCACGTCGCGCAGCGGGGGCAGGCTGTCGATGGTGGCCATCTTGGGGTTCTCCAATTGCGCCCGCAGGCGGCGTTACGACGCTGCCATACGTGCCGCCAGCCTGATGGCTTCGATCATGCTGGTCGGGTTGGCGATATCACGGCCTGCAATGTCAAAGGCTGTGCCATGATCGGGCGAGGTTCGGACAATGGGCAGGCCCAGGGTCACATTCACGCCCCTGTCGAAATCCAGCGTCTTGATCGGGATCAGCGCCTGATCGTGATACATGCACACGGCGGCGTCGTACCGGGTCCGGGCCGCCGCATGAAACAACGTATCGGCTGGCCATGGGCCCGTCACATCCAGACCCCCTGCGGCCATGTCGGCAACGACGGCTGCGATCCAGTCCACCTCCTGAAGGCCCATCGCGCCCCCTTCGCCTGCGTGCGGGTTCAACCCGGCCACCACAAGACGCGGTTCAGCGATCTGGAACTGGGTGCGCAGGCCCTGCGCCGTGATGGCGATGGTTTCACGCAGCAAGTCCGGTGTCAGCGCCTGTGGGACGTCTTGCAGCGCGATATGGATGGTGGTCGGCACAACCCGCAAAGTATCTGAGGCCAGCATCATGACGGCGCGCGGCGCGCCCGTCAGCGCCTCAAGGTATTCGGTGTGGCCGGGATAGGCGAACGCGGCGCCATCCTTCAGCACTTTTTTGTGGAGCGGTGCGGTGCACAGCGCAGAGGCCGCACCCGATTGCACGAGGTCGACACCACGCGCAATCACGTCAACCACGCCCTGCGCGTTCGTGAGATCCGGGGCACCCGGTGTGGCAGGGCGCGCGAAGGGATGGGCGAGGACGGGCAGGGCGGAGGTGCAGACGGTGCAGGCCTCTTGAGCACTGGCCACTTCGGCGAAGGGTGTGCCCGTGGGCAGGTGGCGCGGATCGCCGATCCAGACCATCGGCACGCTGTCGCGCAGGGCGGCCCAGGCCTTGGCCGCAACCTCGGGGCCGATTCCCGCCGGTTCGCCACAGGTGATGGCGACGGGCGTTTGCATCAGTCGAAAATGACGATGTCGGCGTCGGACTGAAGCTCTTCCAGTGCCGTATCGGCGAGCGCTGACAAACGGGCGTTGCGCAGTTGAACGGCGACGGCTTCGCGGTCGATCTCTGCATTCTCCGCATCGGCCAGAAGTGGCGTGCGTCCGCACAGCATCAAGAACATCAGATTGGAGCCGTTGGCTCTGGTCAGGGCGGTCGACACCTCGTTGCGGTCAAGCTTGGCAAGCTCGATGGCAATGTCGCGCGGGATCTCCGCCGGGGGCAGTGTGTAGCGCTGCAGAACGCTTTCGGGCTGGCCTTTTGCAATTCCATAGAGGTCATCGCAGCGGTCAATCTGCGCCTCGACCTGGCGGGCGCGGGCCAGGGCTTCGGGACTGCGCCCGCCGGCAATGAAATAGGTTGCGTATTCGATCGAGGAATAGCGCGCCGCAGGGGCGGCGCGTTCGCGGATGCTGCGCAACTGAAACAGGGCGATCGCATCGGGGATGGGCAGCGGGGCCGTCACATCACCGGGTGCCAGCGCCAGCAGGATGGGCCGCAGTTGGGGCGGCAAATCGGTGATCGGCACCCACTCCAGACGACCCCCATTGTCGCGCGACGCAGTGGCAGAGAACTGGCGGGCAAATTCGGAAAACTCCGCCTCCGATTGGACGGACATGATTTCCTGGGCCAGCGCCAGCACTTCGCCCTCGCTGTCGGGCGGGGTGGGGATGATGATCTCGGAAACGAGTACATCGATGCTGGTGTTGTCGCCGATGGATTGGACGGCACGGTCCACATCTTCGTTTCCGATCCGAACCGTACTGCCGAAGCGTGCGCGCACATAGTCCCGCCAGAGCAACGAGGTCGTAACAAAGTCCCGGAATGTCTCTCCCGCGACACCATCCGCCTCGAGCCGTTCGACGAATTCTTCGGCCGAAAGCTCCGCGCGGGCCGCGAATTCAGTCAGTCCCGTTTGCAGGGCTTCGTCGGACAATTCGATACCGGCCTGCGTGGTCGCCTGAATGCGCAACCGTTCCTTGATCAACTCGTCCAGCACGTCAGCGCGCGTGCCCGTCGGCGAGCCCAGAAGGGTCAGGAAACGGGCGCGTTGTTCCAGTTCAAATTCGGTGATGATGGCGCCATTCACCAGCGCGATCTGCCTGAACTGGTTTTGCGCCACCGCTGCGACGGGGGTCAGGGCGAGGCACAGCAACGCGACTGACTGGACCAGTTTCATAATGGTTTTACCGCTCATTTCGCCTGCTTTCCGCATGATCGCACTTGTGTTTGCTCGCCGGTGTTCGCCGAGAACCCTTGCAGGGACACTGATAACCCCAGATTGGTCGAGGGCTCAACACTTGTTGACGATGTAAACCGCCGGAAAACGGAGAATGCGATGGTCACACATTCGTTGGAATAGCTCAATTCGCCGCCCGCCCTGGCTGCACGGTTCGCTTCGAGGTCATAGCGCCAGCCAAAGCTCGCGTTCCAGTGGCGGTCGAGTTGGTAGGCGCCGTCCAGGATAAACTCGCTGATCGGCGACGGGAGGTTTTCGGCGGGATCTTCGGTCACCCAGACATAGCTGCCCCCGAGATCAAGGCGATCATTGCTCCAGAAGCCGCGCAGTTCGGCTTTGGCGATGTCGAAATCACTGTCGATGATTGTACGTCCGCCGATGAATATCCCATTGTTCAGTTCGAATTGCCCGGCCAGAAGCAAATCGGATCTGGTGCCGGCCAGCCCCGAGGATTTGGTGAAATCCGGTTGCGACTCACTGCGCAGCACCTGCCCGAATGTCAGGTTCCCCGACCATCCATCTGCGGCATAACGCGACCATTTCGCCCCGTAAACCAGCGTCCATCCCCGTTCGCGACGGTCCGGAGCGGGAAAACGGGACAGGGACAGCAAGTCGCCCTCGTCGAATTCGACCCGCGTGCTTTCCTCGTTGGGCACATCGAGGTTGTTCCCGCCGACCCATCCAAGCTGTGCCAGCGGTTCAATCAACTGTGTAACGCCGTTTTGGGTCCGCGTCATCGGATAGCGCAGGGTGACGGCGGCCCTGGGCGCCAATCCCCCTGTGGTTTCATTCGGCTCGTCTTCTTCTGCGATGTAAAAGGTGTCTGCTGCCATCCCGAGCGTGGTTTGCACTTGCAGGCCGCCCATCTGGTAGGTCTTCAGCCATTGTGCGTCCGCGGTCACTCTCACCAGATCCAACTCGTCCGACATGCCGTTTTCACTTGTGGAAAAAGGATTGTCCCAGCCCCGGAAATGTGTGTGGCCCAGGGCCGTCAGACGCAGCTCGCCCCCGATCACACTTGGAAACAATCTGCGTTGATAGATCGTATCGATGACATCGGTCGGTTCAGATTCGTTTCCGTCTTCGTCGTCTTCGCGCAAGGATTTGAACTTGATATAGCTCAGCCCGAAATATTCATCCCGTCTGGTCCGGCTCAGCCTCAGTTCGCTGTCGAGTACGTCCTTGTCGGAATAGTCGTAATCAAGGAGGTAGGAATCGTCAGATGTCAGCTCGATATCGAATTCGAGAACAAAGTCATTTCTGAGATCAAAAGCACCAGCGCCAAACAGGTAGCCTCGCGGACCGCTCTTGAGGTCATCGTCCGAAACCGCCCCGACGAACTCGACATCGCCGCGTTCAAAAGCCTGCCGGTAGCGAAATTCGAGGGTGCGGGTCTTGGGCGAAATATAGGGGGTCAGCGTCAGATCGCGTTGTTCGCCCAGCGTAATGAAATACGGGACCTTTATCCCGAACCCCAGAAGGGACGACTGTTCCAGCGAGGGGATCAGAAATCCGCTGGCGCGTTCCACCGTCGGATCGGGCAGGCGCAGGCTTGGCAGATAGAAGATCGGCACGCCCAGAACCCGAAATTGCGCTTGGTCGAAATAGAGCTGTCGCGTCTCGCTGTCATGAATGACCCGTTTGGCACGGATCTGCCACAGGGGCGGATTGGGGTCTTCTTCGCAGATGCGGCAGGACGTGACGACGGTTTTGTAAAGCTGCGTGTAGCGTCCTCCGACCCGGTTCATCTGGACCGATGCCAGTTGCAACTGGTCCTCCAGCACCAGCCGCGCGCCGGTCAGCAATCCGTCTTGCAGATCGCGGCTAAGTTCTGCCTGATCGGCCAGGACAACGATGCCTTCGCCGTCTTCGATGGTGATCGGACCAACGATGGACAACTGGCTCGTCTCGGGATCGTACCTGACCTCGGTCGCTGTCAGTCGGATATTGTCCTGAAAGGCCTCGACATTGCCGCGCGCGATCAGGACCCGGTCTCTGGTGACTTCGATTTCATCTGCGATCAGAACGGCGGGCGCGCTTGTGTCTTGCGCCCAAATCCATGTGGCGCTGAACAGAAGAGCCAACAGGGAGGCAGCGCCCCATCGCCTGATCCGGCTAGCCATCTTCCGCCTGCAACAGCAATCCCATGGCCAGAAGGATCGACGCCACCGGAGGGGCCCACGCCGCAAGCATCACCGGGATCTGCCCGTTCTCGCCCAGAATTTGCGCAAAGCTGCGAATGAAATACAAGCCAAACCCCAGCAAAACTGCGGCCAGCACCGCCGTGCCGGTCCCTCCAAATCTGATATGCCGCATCGTGAAGGCCGCAGCAACCAGAACCATACCCATGAGGAATACAGGCTGCGCCAGTTCGGATTGCAGCCAGACGTGATGGCGGCGGGCCGAAAACCCCGCCTGTTCGAGTTGCCGGATGAAGGCGGGCATGTCCCAGATCGACACTCCCGTCGGGCTGCCGAGGCTTTCGCGGATCCGGTCGAGCGTGAGTGTGGACGGCACGGCGAGGACATCATGCGTTGTGGCATTCACCTCCGGGTTGGCGTCGGTTCCCAGCGGCCAGACCTTGGCGTTGCGCAGCGACCATTCGCCGTTCTGCAAGGTGGCGCTTGCGGCCTCGATCCGTCTGACCGGCCCGCCACTCGGCCCGTAGGCCACGAACATCACGTCATAGAGCACCGAGGCGTCGGTGTTGGAACGCCCGGCACGGATCACCGTCTGTCCCTCCGCACTGCCTTGCCGCAGCCACAGCCCGTTTTCGGATACTGACAGCGTCGACACACCATCCGAGCGATAGAGCTCGGTCAGGGCCAGATAACGTTTCGAGGTCGCGGCCACGATCGGCCCCAGTGTCGTGATCGCGAACACGCCGATCAGCAAGGCGATGGTCACCGGGGCCAGAACGGCGCGTGCCGCCGACCGACCGGCCGCACGCATCACCACCAGTTCCGACGTCCGCGCGAGGGTCACGAACAAGGCAACGGTGCCCAGGATCATGATCAGCGGCAGGATCTGGCTCAGCGTCGTAGGTGCATTCAACAGCGTCAGTCCCAGACGCTGCCCGAGAGAGACGCCCTGACCGGCAAATTGGCGCGTTTGATCGATCAGGTCGACCAGCATGACCATTGCCATCAGAACCGCGCTGATGATCAGCAGGCTGGCGACAAAGCGTCGTGCAAAATAGAAATGCAGGATCATGCCGCGCCGCCTCGCAAGCGTCGGCGCAGCGCACCTGGATTCGCTGCGGTCCACAACAGTGCGAGGACCGTCAGGCCGCCAAGGATTGAGGGGATATAAAGAATGGGCCAGGCTCTGGCATCCTCAAGCACCGGGGCGGAGATGCTGGAGCGCATCCCGTCCAGCGCAAGAAGCAGCACGAAGGCAATGAAGATGTCGCGCCAGACCCCGAACCGTGAATGGCCGCCCACCAGTATCGTCGCAAAGCCGATCAAGGCGGTGACCACGCAAAACACCGCCCGCGCGATACGGCTGTGCAGTTCTTCGGCGACTGCCCCGGTGGTGGTACCGTTTTCGTTCGCGATCCGCGCCCAGTTGCGCATCAGGTGCGGGCTGCTCAGATATTGGATGGACGGTTCCGTGACGGAATCGGGTTTCATGAGCGCGGTGATGTCAAAGGAAAAGTCCCGAAAGCTGGCCGTCGACAGGCGCAGATCCGACCCCGACAAAAGCTGCGCCAACCCGTTGACCATGATGAGCGATGTGTTTTCGCCGTTGCGGACCAGATAGGCTTCTTCGGCGGTGTAGATGAAGCGTCTGGCCTCGTCGCGCCGATCGGCAAGGAAGACGTCGCGCAGCACGCCGTCCGTGCCGATGGAGCGGGTATAGAAGGTGACGCCGGTCGCCGGGCTCAGGAATGTACTTTCGGTGAGCAGCCGCGCGGTGATGTTATGCGAAATCTCGACTTCCCGCTCGCTGAGCTGTGCCGCGGCAAGGGGGACCAGAAAGTTGCTGAGCACGGACATCATCGCGCCTGCGATCAGTCCGAAGAGGAGCACGGGCCGCACTAGCCGCCATGGCGAATTGCCCGTGGCCATCATCACCGTCAGTTCGCTTTCGTCATTCAGCCGGTTTGTGACGTAGACCGCGGCTGAAAATGCAGCGATTGGCAGCACCACCGTAATCAGCCGCGGCAGACCGAGCGCGGTGAACTCGAGAAAAACGAGTGCTGTCTGCCCGTCTCCGATGAGCCGGTCAAACAGGTGCACTGCCTTGTTGATCCAGAAGACGATCACGAGCACGAGCGCAAAGAATCCAAACAGTACAAGAAGTTGCGACAGCATATAGCGGTCAAACTTTGACAAGGCGGTCTCCGGCTCGTGATTGGATCGGTTGCAAGGGCGCGGCTTTGATGGGGGCAAACTAACCCAAGGTCGCGCTGGGTAAAACTCCTAAACGTGGCGTGCCCACTGGTCAGAGGCAGATGGTCGGGTTAGGTCTCAGGGCAATCACAGAATTTTGCAGAGGCTGCCATGACCGAACTCACCCCGATCTCATTTGTTACAACAGACATAGACGCATTCGCAGCCATGAAGGGCCGGATCGCGGTCATCGTGACGCCGGAGGGCAAACTTGAAGCCTCCGCGCGCCGCGTCAATCGCCTGACCAAGGGCGCGGTGCAGCGGTTTGTGGACAGCGACGGCTTCCAGAAAGTGAAGTCTGGCGATGTCATGTCGATGGCCTGGCCCGCGGGTATGGCCGCGACTGCGGTGGATGTCGTGTGCTTGCCGCGCAATCACTCGGTGG
Organism: Tateyamaria pelophila; assembly: GCF_019966495.1. GTDB lineage: Bacteria > Pseudomonadota > Alphaproteobacteria > Rhodobacterales > Rhodobacteraceae > Tateyamaria > Tateyamaria pelophila. The sequence goes on from NZ_JAIMIA010000003.1 coordinate 101,935, forward strand.
CGGACGCGCGCAAGGCAGGGGCGGCGCTGGCCAAGCTGCGCGGCACCGGCGACATGCTGCTGGCGGTGGATGGCGCGCGTCGCGTTGCCGAACTGGCCTTTGGCTTCGTGATGCGCGACTACACCTTTTCGGATCACAAGACCGACGCAGACGAGCCGGAGGGCGAAGTGACGGTGATGTGCTCCAAGCCCGATGACGCCGAGGACGCGAGCGCGTCTTTGTTCGCCATCGCGCAGGGTACGTTCATGACCCGCGATCTGGTTAACGAGCCTGCGAACGTGCTGACCACGACGGAATTTGCCAAACGCCTCGAAGACATGCAGGCCCTCGGCCTGACCGTCGAGGTGCTGGACGAGGCGGCGCTGGACAAACTGGGGATGCGGACGCTGCTCTGTGTGGGGCAAGGCTCCGACAGCCCGTCCAAGGTGGTCGTGATGCAGTGGAATGGCGGGGCCAAGGATGCGGCACCCCTGGCACTGGTGGGCAAGGGCGTGGTGTTCGACACCGGCGGGATCAGCCTGAAACCGGCGGCGGGCATGGAAGACATGACCATGGATATGGGCGGGGCCGGCGTCGTGGCGGGCACGATGCGCGCGCTGGCGCTGCGCAAGGCCAAGGCCAATGTCGTGGGCCTCGTGGGGCTGGTCGAAAACATGCCGTCGGGCAATGCGACGCGTCCCGGCGACGTCATCACCTCGATGAAGGGTGACACCGTCGAGGTGATCAACACCGATGCCGAAGGCCGCCTCGTCCTGTGCGATGTGATGTGGTATGCGCAAGAACGGTTCAAACCTGCGGGCATGATCGATCTGGCGACCCTGACAGGGGCCATCATCATCGGGTTGGGCCACGAGAACGCGGGCGTCTTCTCCAACAACGATGATCTGTGTGACGCCTTTCTGAAAGCGGCCGGCACCGAAAGCGAAGGCGCGTGGCGCATGCCTCTGGGGCAGGCCTATGATGACCTGTTGAAGTCGCGGATCGCGGACATGAAGAACATCGGGGGCCGTGCGGCGGGGTCGGTCACGGCGGCGCAGTTCCTGCAACGGTTCGTCAAGCCCGAGACGCCCTGGATCCACCTTGATATCGCGGGTGTGGCCTCGGTCACCAGCGAAACGGCGCTTGCGCCCAAGGGGGCGACGGGCTGGGGCGTCATGGCGTTGAACCGGTTGGTGGCGGACAAGTTCGAGGACTGATCCGATGGGGGCCGCCTATTTCTATCACATCACGCGCCGTCCGATGGAGGACACGTTGGGCATGCTGCTGGGCAAGGCCCGCCAGGCGGGATGGCGTGTGGCGGTGCGCGGGACGGATCTGGGTCGCCTTGCATGGCTGGATGAAAGGCTGTGGACGGCGGAGAAGGACGGATTTCTGCCCCACGGCCTTGCAGGCGGGCCCCATGACGCCGATCAACCGATCCTGTTGACCACCGGCGCGGCGTCCAACGGGGCCACCTGCGTGATGTCGGTCGACGGTGCGGCGGTGTCACCCGAAGAGGTGGCGGCGCTGGACCGTGTCTGTATCCTGTTTGATGGCGAGGACCCGGAGCAACTGGTCACGGCGCGGGCACAGTGGAAGCCGTTGAAAGACGCGTCCGCCTCGGCGCAATACTGGTCCGAGGAAAGCGGGCGGTGGGAGAAGAAGGCCGAGACCTAGTGTAGCGCACCTGATATAAGAATGCTGATCAGAGCAGGTATCTGACACGGGTCCAATATTGCTGAGTGAAAATGTCAGAGGACGGCGAGGAGCCCGAAGCGAATGTTTGGATTTGTTCCTTCGAATATGTTGCGGCTACGGTCTACCCTGTAAAAGAGTTAGGGAGGATTTTGCCATGCCAGCACTGCTTGTCGTCAATGAGACGATCACCGAACCCGAATTATTCGAGGACTATAAGCGCGCGGTTGTTCCAACGTTGGAAAAATTCGGAGGACGTTTTGTTGCCCGAGGCGCAGCATTGGAAGTGCTGGAAACAAGCGGGACTTGGTCTCCTGATCGGCTGGTGATCGTCGAGTTTCCGGACATGGCGGCGCTCAAGGCTTGGTATGACAGTCCCGAGTATGCACCTGCGCGTGAAATCCGCCTCCGATCAGCGAGCAGCACTTTGGTCGCCTTGGAGACCAGCCCGGTTTCTCCATAGCAATGAGTTCCGCATAGCCGCCAGATGAATTTTTGTTCGAGCACCCGGGGCGCACCACAGGCATGTTAGGTCTCTTCTGTCAGGTGGCGAAAACTAGCGCGACAGCGTCAACTCTCCACCTTCGATCTCGATCCGGCCCCAGCGTTGCAGATAGCCCATACCGAGCAAAGATTGCTCCATCTGGCCACCGTTGACCACGGCTGTCACATCGCGGTCTTCGTGCGGGCCGATTGCGACGCTGTCAAGGCGCACGGGCGCTGTGCGCACTTCGCCATTGGCGGTGAAGGCGCGGCCGAAATAATTGAGCGCGCCCGGATCAAGCCCGGCGGCGGCGGCATCGGTCTGCGTGAGCACCATATCCGTGGCGCCGGTATCCACGACGAATTGAATCGGCGCGCCGTTCAGGTCCAGCGTGATGTAATAGTGCCCGTCACGGCTGCGCGGAATGACGATTTGTCCGCTGTCTTCAAACCGCGTCTGGGTGGGGTAAAGATCATCGCGGATATCACCCCAGAGGCCGACTGCGCCAATCGCGCCCACGAAGATCAGCCCCCAGATCGCGGCCATTTGCAGGGTTTGCCCAAGCTTGAGCCGGGATGTCAGCAAAAAGCCACCGCCCAACACGAGGGCGAAGGCGCCGAGATAGATCAATTGTGCAATGCTGTCTGGACTCATGATGTTGATATAGGCGCGCGTTGCCGAAATGTCAGCCGGAGACAAATTGGAAATTGCGCAGCCCGTCCAGAACGAACTGGACGGAAAGCGCCGCCAAAAGCATGCCAAGCAGGCGCGTAACCACCGTGATGCCGGTTTTGCCCAAGGCACGCTCCAGCAAGGACGAGCCGAGAAACAGCAACATCACGACGCCCAGCACCAGCGCCGTGATGGCCAACACGAGCGCGAGCCCCTCGATGCCCGGCTTCTGCCCGGTCAGCAGGATGACGGATGCGATGGCGCCAGGGCCCGCGATGAGCGGAATCGCGATGGGAAAGACGGACGGGTCGTCGAAGTCCTCTTCTTCGGTCTGGTTTTCGCGGCGTTTTGTGCGCCGCTCGAACAACATGTCCAGAGCGGTCAGGAAGAGCAGGATCCCGCCTGCCACACGGAAAGCGGGCATGGAGATGCCGATGAACCCCAGCACAGCCTCGCCAAAGAGCGCAAACATGATCAGGATCGCCATGCCGATGGCACAGGCCCGCATCGCGATGCGGCGGCGTTGCTTTTCCGGCACGCCCTGGGTCAACGCCACGAAGAGCGGGGCCAGTCCGATGGGGTCGATGACCACGAACATGGTGACGAAGGCGGTGATCAGGAATGCGGTGTCGATCATGGCGTTTTCAGGCGGTGTTTTCAGAGTGAGCGCCGTGCGGCGCGTTTCATTTTGTATGGACGAGGGGCGCTGCCCCTCGCGCTCCCCGGGATATTTATGGCCAAGAGAAGGGTCAGGCGTTTTCGGCGGTTTCGAGTTTTTCGAGGTCTTGCATCCAGAGGCTTTCAGCGCGTTCGAGCGCGCCCATGACTTCGGCATATTTCTTTTGCCAAACCTCCATTTCGCCAAGCTTGGCGTCCTCATAGAGGGTGGGGTCGGCGAGTTTTTTGGCCAGCTTGTCGCGCATCTCGTTGAGCTTGGTCACGCGGGCTTCGGATTTGCGCACTTCGGATCGTAGCGTCAGGATCGCGTCGCGGCTGGGTCGTTTGGGTTTGGGTTTTTCGACCGCCGGTTTGGCGGGCTTGCTGTCGCTGAGCAGCATTTTGCGGTAGGCTTGGAGGTCGTCCTCGTAGGGTTTGACGCGACCGTCTTTGACCAGCCACAACCGATCGGCCACCATCGACAGCAAATGCATGTCGTGGCTGACCAGAATGACCGCGCCGGAATAGGCGGTCAGCGCCTCGACCAAGGCTTCGCGGCTTTCGATATCGAGGTGGTTGGTCGGTTCATCGAGGATCAGCAGATGCGGGGCGGGCAGGGTGGCGAGCAGCAGCGAGAGCCGTGCTTTCTGCCCCCCCGACAGGCGTCCGACGTCGGTTTCGGCCTGATCCGGGCCCAGTCCAAAGCTTGCCAATCGGGCGCGCAGCTTGGCTTGTCCCTCGTGCGCCCGTTCGCGCATGAGGTGCTGCAACGGGGTTTCGTCAACATGCAGTTCATCCACCTGATGCTGTGCGAAAAAGCCGATCCGCAACTTGTTCGAGCTGACCATGTGACCGCTCATCGGGTCGAGACGCGCCGACAGGAGTTTGGCAAGGGTCGATTTGCCCTCACCGTTTTTGCCAAGCAGCGCAATCCGGTCATCCTGATCGATGCGCAGGTTGAGGTGGCCCAGGACAATGGTCCCGTCATAGCCAACCGATACGCTTTCGGTTGCGATGATAGGGGGCGACAATTCTTCGGGTTCGGGGAATTTGAACACCGTGCGGGCCGCATCTTCGGGCGCGCGAATGGTGACCATCTTCTCCAGCATCTTGACCCGCGATTGCGCCTGCTTGGCTTTGGACGCCTTGGCCTTGAACCGGTCAACAAAGCCTTGCAGATGGGCCCGGCGCAGGTCCTGTTTCTTGGCGGCGGCGGCCTGAACGGCGCGTTTGGCGGCGCGCTGCGCTGCGAAGCTGTCGTAATTGCCGGTGTAATAGGTCAGCTGTTTGTCTTCGAGATGCAGAATCGCCCCGACGGACCGGTTCAGCAATTCCCGGTCGTGGCTGATGATCATGACAGTGTGGGGATATTTGACCAGATAGGCCTCAAGCCACAGCGCCCCTTCCAGATCGAGATAGTTGGTCGGTTCGTCCAGCAGCAGGTAATCGGGTTGGGCAAAGAGTACGGCCGCAAGTGCTACACGCATCCGCCATCCACCCGAAAAGGCGGAACAGGGCATCAGTTGTTCCGCATGTTCGAACCCGAGACCTTTGAGGATCGAGGCGGCGCGCGCTTCGGCGGACCAGGCATCGATATCGGTCAGTCGCGTCTGGATATCGGATATGCGCCCCGGATCGGTGGCAGTCTCGGCCTCGGCAAGAAGATCGGCGCGTTCGGTATCGGCGGCCAGTACGGTGTTGATGAGCGACACTTCATTGCCCGGTACTTCCTGGGCAACGCCGCCAATCTTGGCGCGGGCGGGCAGGGAAATTGCGCCGCCCTCAAGCACCAATTCACCTCTGATCAGCTTGAACAGCGTGGTCTTCCCGGCACCATTGCGCCCGATCAGGCCAACCTTGTGACCCGTTGGAATCGTCGCGGATGCCTCGCGAAACAGCGGGCGCCCCTCAACGGCATAGTTGATATCTGTAATGCGTAACATGAGCGCGGTGTGCCGCAGTTGCACGGCGGCGTCAATCGCGCCTTTCCAACCCATAAGGCCCATGATATCGGAGCCGCGATTTCAACATGAGGGCGCTGAATATGAGTGCCCGTTTCACAGGAGTGATCCCATGGCTCTCGAGCGTACTTTTTCGATCATCAAACCCGACGCGACCCGCCGCAATCTGACCGGCAAGATCAATGCCAAGTTCGAGGATGCAGGCCTGCGCATCATCGCGCAGAAGCGTATCCACCTGACGAAGGCACAAGCCGGTGTGTTCTACAAGGTGCATGCCGAGCGCCCGTTCTATGACGAGCTGTGCGAATTCATGGCCTCCGCGCCGATCGTCGCTCAGGTCCTGGAAGGCGAAGGCGCCATTGCCAAGAACCGTGAAGTCATGGGGGCCACCAACCCGGCGGATGCGGCACCTGGCACCGTACGCGCGGATTTTGCCGAATCTGTTGGCGAAAACTCAGTCCACGGATCGGATGCGCCCGAGACGGCTGCCGAAGAGATCGCGTATTTCTTCTCGGGTCTTGAACTGGTCGGCTAAGCCGCACGGGTTTTGACAGGATTGGACCGGCGTGCCCTAGGGGGACGCCGGTTTTTTCATGTCCGGTGAACGGGGTGTAAATGCAACGGGCGCGGGTGGCTTGCTTCTTTGGTATTTCTTACATCCGAAATGAAGCGTAACGTATTGATATTAAATTACTTTATTGGTGGCGCCTTGGCGGTGCCCCGCGTGCACCTGTTGTGCACCCCATGTGCACCGGCCTTGTGGGTGTGGGACGCCACTGCCTCTATATCTGGGATGTTCGACAGGGATAGGCGGCAAAGATGAACAGGGCGTGTGTCCTGCGCACGCTGCCTTCGCCTTGCGGTCAAGGGCCGTGGCCCGTCGGTTTTTCGCGCACACCGATTTGATCGAGCATCCGTTCGAACTCGGACAGGCCACTGTCGAAAGCGTCGACCTTGAGCGCGTAAAAGCGATCCCGCAGAGCCTTTTTCTCGTCACCCTTGCAGTCGTTCCAGGGACGGCCCTGAAGGCCCATGACCAGCACATAATAGCCGATGAAATGGGGCTGGGTGCCCGATTGCAGCAGGCGACGATAGGTTTCGTCAGGTCCGAGATCGCGCAGGGTTTCCGCGTCGGGAATACCTGCCTTTGCGCAGGCGGCATCCATGGCGGGGCCGAGGTTGCGGATCGAGGAAACTGGGGTGCCCATGAGGTGAGCCTAATCCGTGTTCGCGCCGCTGTCACGTCGCAGCGGGTGCGGACCTCAGATGCTTGCGTAGTCGGTAAAGACCGGCTTTGGCTTGGGTTGGGGCTTTGGACCTGGAACAGGGGTCTGTGGGGTAGGTTTTACATGAACTGACATCTGATTACCTTTTAACTCGCATTTTAACGAGCAATGCCAAATTGCTCGGAAGCACTGAAACGTCAACACAAGAAAACGACGCAGATGCGGCTGAACTGTGGCAATTATGTGGCGATGGCTATTCGGTAAGAGGTTTTCTGCCAATATGCAGTGTCAGGACACGCGATGATTGAAGGAAAGCCGGGTTGGTTGGGTGAATCGGGCCACCCCTGCGGTTCCAGCGCGATACCTGCACCGGGTTTGATTCCCGCGTCCGGCATGTCGGGCATCAAACCTCCGGCATAGACCTGCAAGCCCGGTTCGGTGCTGTCGATCCGCAGCGTCAGACCATTCGAGCCGTGTAAGGTGGCAACCCTGACAGGTGCGCTGCGCCGTGCCGTGGCGATGCAGAAATTGTGATCGGTCTGCGGATCGAGGGGGCGCGGGTGGCGATGGTCAAAGACGGTTCCGGCGACGGGCAGGATGTGCCCGGTCGGCACATTCCGTGCATCCACGGGCAGATAAGTCTCTGCCGCGACGCAGAGGCGATGATCGGACGCGTCGCCAAGCCGCCAGTAGGGGTGATGCGCGAGGGATATGGGCGTGGCGGCATCGGTCGTGGCCCGTATGTCGAGGCTGAGGCATGGCCCGTCAACGCGGTAGGTCGCGTCGAACACACGGTTGCCGGGCAAGCCGCCCGCGCCGTCGGTCAATGTGCAGCGCAGGTGCAGCGCGGCGCTGTCATGGGTGATAACCTGCCAGGTCTGTCTGTCCAGACCGTCAGGGCCGCTGTGCAACGCGGTGACGCCGTTTTCATTGCACGGCATCTGGTAGGTTTTGCCGTCGATCCTGACCTGTCCGCCCTTTACGCGGTTGGCGACCGGGCCGACGATGGTTCCGGCATAGCTGTTGCGCCAGGCCGGGTCGTCGCTATGCAAGAGCAGGCTTGGCCCACCCTGAAACCGCAGGGTTTCGAGCCGCGCACCCAAGGGTGAGATCGTGACTGTCAGATCGGATGAGGCGAGCGTGAATGTTTGTGTCATGGTCAAACTTTGGCAGAGCGACGTGCCCGGCGCCAGCCCCGCAGCTTATCTGTCACGTGCATCCTCGCTCCGATGTCGGGAAAACGCAGTGAAGCGCGATGCAGGCCGGTCATGTTTTTACCCAAGGCACCACCGTTGACGACAGCTTGCGGCTGCAATCGGCAAGACAGGCGCGGGTCGGTGCACGTGCGGGGGGCGGCGTCAGGCCAGCCAGGCCAGCGACAAGAGCGACAAGGCCGAGGTCCAGATAATCACGGGCGCGATCTGATCGGTGCGCACGCCGTGCAGGACGGCGAGGGCAAAGGCCATCGCCCCGGACGGGCCCGCGGCGCCAAGCAAAAACAGGGTGTTCCAGTTTTCGGGGCGGTCCCCGATGTGGAGCGCGCCCCAGACCATCGCGGGAAAGAGCAGCAGTTTCAGGCACGACACCGTGACGATTGTCGGCGAGAGTTTCAGGGACTGGCCGGACAGGATCACCCCAAGCGCAAAGAGCGTCATGGGTGCGGCGGCACCACCTGCGAAATCAAGCGCGTTCATGACGCCAATGGGCATGCGCACATTCAGCATGTTGCTGACCGCCCCCAGCGCGATAGCGATCAGGATCGGGTTCATGGCCAACCGCCGCAGGGATTGCGCAGCGGAGGCCTGTTTGTTCGCAATCAGATCGGTGGTCACGATGAAGAAGGCAAAGGAAAACGCGGTGTCCCAGGCCACGATGCTGGTGATTGGAACGGCGGCGGCCTCTCCGTAGATCAGATAGGAAATCGGCCAGATATACATGAGCGTGTTGACGAAGATCGTCGCCATCGCCAGCAGCCAGCTTTCCAATGTGTCGCGCCGCAGCAGAACGCGGGCGATCCCGAAGGTGACGCAGAACAGGACCGCCTGACAAGCTGCATAAAGCGCAAGGGCGTCGAACTGGAAGTCAGTGAAATCCAGCCCGTAGATCAGCGGAAAGATCAACGCCGGTTGCAGCACCAGCAAGGAAATCCGGTTGATCGAGGCGGCTTCATCGCGCGAAACGGTGCTTCTGAGGCCCAGCAGGTATCCGAGGGCCAGCATGGAAAAGACCGGCAGAATATTATGCGTGAGAACCTGGAACATGCGAGAGGCGGCCTTTTCGTGCTGCGCCCGCTTTACCCGAATTCAGCGGCTTGGCAAGCGAGGGGATAGGGGCCGCGTTTTTGCGCATGAGGCGTTCGCACACTCTGCGATGATCTGTGGCCAAGGTTTGCGGTCATGCGGCCGGCTTTGCGATACCGGCTTTTGCTGGCATTTCGGGGCGCGGGGTCTACTGTGCCGACGAAAGGATCTCAATTGGAGTGAGCCCGAGATGCAGCGCGATATGGATTTGAAACATCTGCAACGGTCCATCGATTTGGCCGATGAGGCCGTGCGGGAGGGCAATCACCCGTTCGGCGCGGTGCTGGTGTCCGAGACCGAGGAGGTGCTGCTGGAGGGCAAGAACAGCTATTCGGTCGATCGCGGTCCGGGCCATGCGGAGGCCAATCTGGCCCGCGAGGCCGCGCGTCAGTTTGATGCTGCGACGTTGCTGGCGGCGACGCTCTATACTTCGGTAGAGCCCTGTTCGATGTGTTCGGGCACCATCTATTGGGCCGATATCGGGGCTGTCGTCTTTGGTATGACGGAACACCGTTTGGGTGAATTGACGGGGGATGATCCTGAAAATCAGACACAGGATCTGGAATGTCGCGTCATCTTTGCCTCGGGGCGTCGTGAGGTGCAGGTGCGTGGCCCGTTTGAGGCGTTGGAAGAGCGGATTGCAGCGCAGCACAAGGCGTTCTGGAAGTCAGGCGGGGCCTCGTGACGGCCACGGAATTCCGGCTGACGGGCCAGCTTGGGTCCAGCGGGTTTGCAGACTGGGTCTGTCACCGCGCCAGAGTGCTGGACCTGAATGGCTGGGTCAAACCGGATGGATCCGAGGCGATGACGATCGTGGTGAGCGGCCCCGAACCCCTTGTGGATGCAATGGAAATGGCCTGTAGCCTTGGCCCCATGGATGTCTGGGTCGAGAGAATCGACCGCCATGCGCGGGCGTTGGACTCTCTGCCCAATGGATTTCATAAACTCTGACCTGTCCTCCGTGACTTGCCTATTTATTAGGCGGCGGGCAAAAAATGTGCCAGAGTTCTCGCGTGATGATGGAATTCTGTGCTTTGTGCTTTCCTGCCGCCGGAAAACCGTCAGCATCTGCGTGAAGAAACCGACTGAACAGGCTGCTATCGATGTCAACACTGCCCGTAGGATTATCCCGTGATCTGTCGGCCAAACGAGTGATGCGCGCCACGGTGGGCGGGCAGGATCTGGTGGTCTGGCGCGCGACCAATGGCGAGATTTCCGCCTGGGACAACCGCTGCCCGCATCGCGGCATGGCGCTCAGCCACGGGTTTGTGCGGGGCAACACATTGGCCTGCCTCTATCACGGTTGGCATTACAATGGGGCAGGGACCTGTACCTATATCCCGGCGCACCCCGATCTGGATCCACCGGCTACGATTCGAACAAATCGTTTTTCCGTCGTCGAACAGGACGGTGTGATCTGGGTCCGTACCGACGGTGAGGCCCAGGCGCCGGACCTGCCCGGTGGGTTGGAGCCGTTGCGTGTTTTCATCGTGGCGGCGTCGGCGGATCAGGTGCAGTGCGGTGCGGCGCAGGTTCCGTACGAGGGGCAGATGGCGGATGCCGGTGCTGTGCTTCACTTCGGTGCCGTATCCGTCATGCTCTTGTTGAGTCCACTGGGGGACGGCCGCACGCAGGTGACGACGCTTGCCAGCGCTGGTTTGACAGTGGCACAGCGGTCTGCGCTGTCGCGGTGGTGCGAGGCCACGCGTCGGCATGTCGAAGCGCAACAAGAGGAGGCTGCATGAGCCGTGAACACGCCCTGAACGATTGGTACGCGGTCGCGGATGTGCCCGGATTGACGCGTGGGCCGCGCAAGGCGCGGTTGCTGGGCTGCGATCTGCGGGTCTCGGGCCAGGTCGACGATCCGGTGGTTACGGACGAGGCGGGCCACCGCTATCCCGCGCAGGTCAGATATGATCACATCTGGACCACGCTGGGCGACGACCCGCGTGCGTTGTTCGAAATCCCCGAAGGCGAACAGCCGGGTCGCCGCCGCGTTCCATGCGGCGTCGTACGGGTCAAGTGCTCGCCGCTGCGTGCCGTCGAGAATTTCCTTGATATCGCGCATTTCCCTTTCGTGCATACCGATATTCTGGGGGCTGAGCCGCATACCGAAGTGATGGCCTACAAGGCGGAAATCCGCGAAGAGGAAGACGAGGTCTGGGCCACGAATATCAGTTTCTACCAACCGCAGGCGGCCAAGAGTGCAGGCGGGGGGATCACCACGAAATACGCGTATCGCGTGCACGCACCGACGACGGCGGTTTTGTACAAGACCTGTCCACCCCGGCCCGAAGAAATGGATGTGATCGCGATTTTTGTGCAACCGCGCAGCGAGACCGAATGCGATGTCTGGCCGTGGATGGCACTTTATGATGACAGCTCAGAGTTCGCTGAATTGGTGCAGTTTCAGCAGGAGATATTCTTGCAGGATCGTTCCATTCTGGAGAACCAGCGGCCGACCAGATTGCCCCTTGATCCCAAGATGGAAATCCCCACGCGGGCCGATCTGACCTCCATCGCCTATCGCCGCTGGCTCAAGCGCCGGGGCGCTTATTACGGCGCAATGACAGAGGACGCATGAGCAGTTTTACCCTCTACAATTACGTGCTGTCCGGCAATTGCTACAAGGTGCGCCTGATGGCGGCGTTGCTGGGCGTGGAGTATGACACGGTGGCCGTGGACTTCTATCCAGGTTTTGAACATCGCAGTGAACCGATGCTGGCGCTGAACCCGTCCGGCACGCTGCCGATCCTGACGGCGGATGATATGGTGCTGACCGAAACGCAGGCGATGCTGGGCTGGCTTGCGGCAAAATTCGACCCGACGGGGCGGTGGTATCCGGCCGACGACCCGGTCGTGAGCGGCGAGGTTTTGCAGTGGCTTGGTGTTGCGTCACGGTTGACGGGCAGCGTGGGTGCGGCGCGTCTGCACGCGATGCTGGATTGGCCTGTGGACGGGGAGGCCGTGCGCAAGGACGCATTGAAAGAGCTCCAGGGATTTGAATTGCTGCTGACGGATCGCGTCTTTGCCGGGCAAACATGGCTGGTGGGCGATCATCCGACCATCGCCGATATCGCCTGTTTTCCCTACGTCGCGCTCAGCCCCGATGCGGGGCTGGAGCATGATGGCTTTCCGGCCATTCGCAACTGGCTTTATGCGGTGCGCAGTCTGCCCGGTTTCGTGACCATGCCGGGTATTCACCAGTTGCACGAATTGCGCGAGGGCGCGCATGGCTGAGCCGACCCCGCTTTTGCGTTTGCGCGGCGTGACCAAGGCCTATCCGGCAGTGCTGGCCAATGACGCCGTCGATCTGGATGTGATGCCCGGCGAGATTCATGCGGTTCTGGGGGAAAACGGGGCCGGTAAGTCGACCCTGATGAAGATCATTTATGGCTCGGTCCGCCCGGATGCGGGAACGGTGGAATGGAACGGCCAGCCCGTGGATATCCAATCGCCCGCGATGGCGCGCGAACTCGGCATCGGCATGGTGTTTCAGCATTTCTCGCTTTTTGACACGCTGACGGCGGCGGAAAACATCTCGCTGGCGGTGCCGGGCACGATTGCGGAATTGTCCGAGCGGATCAGGGCCGCGTCAGCGCAATTCGGTCTGGATGTCGAGCCGGGGGCCCGCGTCCAATCCATGACGGTGGGCGAACGCCAGCGCATCGAAATCCTGCGCTGTATTCTGCAGGAACCGAGGCTGATCATCATGGATGAACCGACGTCCGTTTTGCCGCCTCAAGGCATTTTAAAGCTGTTTGAGACCTTGCGGGCCTTGGCCAGCGAGGGGATCGGGATTGTCTTTATCTCACACAAGCTGGATGAAATCCGGGCCTTGTGCGACACCGCCACGGTGATGCGGGGCGGGCGGGTTGTGGGCGTTGTGGACCCGAGGGTCGAGGATGCACAAAGTCTGACGCGGATGATGATCGGGCGCGAGATTGCGCCGCCGACCCACGGGGCCGAGCGGGGCGATCGCCATACGGTGCTGGAGGTGACGGGGCTGAACTACACGCCCGAAGACCCCTTTGCCACCGTATTGAAGGACGTTCACCTGAGCGTGCGCAGCGGCGAGATCCTCGGCATCGCCGGGGTGTCCGGCAATGGTCAGGATGCGCTGACCCGGGCGTTGGCAGGAGAGATCGTGCTGCGATCGGACAAGGGCAGCAGCGTCATGCTGGAGGGCACGCCGATCGGGGCGCTTGGCCCGGATGGCCGCCGTGCGCTGGGGGTGAATTTCATTCCCGAAGAGCGCCTTGGGCGCGGTGCGGTGCCGATCCATACTTTGGCCGAGAATGTCGGTTTGACCACGCATCACGGTGGTCTGGTCAAGTGGGGCTTCTTGCGGCTGGGGCAGCGTCGCCAGTTGGCCAGTGACACCATCGACACCATGGACGTCCGGTGCGGCGGCCCGGATGCCACGGCGCAAAGCCTGTCGGGGGGCAATTTGCAAAAGTTCATCGTGGGGCGCGAATTGGCGTTGCGCCCCAAGGTTCTGATCGCGTCGCAGCCGACCTGGGGCGTCGATGTGGGGGCGGCCGCTGCGATCCGTCAAAAGCTGATCGATTTGCGGGACGAGGGTGCCGCCGTTTTGATCGTGTCGGAAGAGTTGGAAGAGATCTTCGAGATTTGCGACCGGATACAGGTGATGTTCCGGGGGCGTTTGTCCGAAGCGGTGCGCGTGCGCACCACGGACATCAATCACGTGGGTCTGGCCATGGCCGGTGATTTCGATGCGCTGCATGCGGCTCCTGTCGAAAAGGAGGCCGCCCTTGGCTAGGTTCGTGATCGAAGCCCGGCCGGAGCGGTCGGTCTGGGCGCCCATTCAGGTGTCGTTGCTGGCGATCCTGCTGACCTGCATCGGCGGATCGTTCCTGTTCATGGCCTACGGGGTTGCGCCGTTGAAGGGGCTGGAGGCGGTGTTCATCGACCCGCTGCGCAGCACCTATGGCATTGGGGAAGTGCTGTTGAAAATGGCGCCGTTGCTGTTGATCGCGCAAGGGCTGGCCATCGGGTTTCGGGCACAGGTCTGGAACATCGGGGCCGAGGGGCAGTTGATCGTCGGGGCCATCGGGGCCTCGCTACTGGCGATCCAGTTTGATGGGACGACCTCGCCGCTGTTGCTGCCGGGGATGATCATCGCGGGCATGGTCGGAGGCATGGCCTGGGCCGGGGTGGCGGCGTTCCTGCGGGCGCAATTCAATGCCAACGAGATCCTTGTGACCTTCATGCTGACCAGCGTGGCGTTGCAACTGTTGTACTACCTTGTGTCGGGTCCGATGCGCGATCCGATGGGGTTCAACTTTCCGCAATCAATCAGTTTCGGGCCGTCCGCGACCTTCCCGATCCTGATCCCCGGCACACGGGTGAATGCCTCGCTGTTTCTGGGGCTTGGGGTCACGGTATTGGCGCTGATCTTTGTCCAGCGCAGCCTTGCGGGCTACAAGCTGTCGGTAGGCGGCGTGGCCCCCGGAGCCGCAATGTATGCGGGGTTTTCGTCGAAACGGGCGATCTGGCTGGCCTTGCTGATCTCGGGCGGTGCGGCGGGGCTGGCGGGGGTCGGCGAAGTTGCGGGACCGTTGGGCATGCTTCAGCGCAACGTGTCGCCCGGATACGGCTATGCGGGCATCATCGTGGCGGTTTTGGGGGGATTGCATCCCATCGGAATCCTTTTTGCCTCGGCGCTGATGGCGCTGGTTTACGTCGGCGGAGACTTTGCGCTGTTGACGGTGGGCGTGCCCAACGCGGTCACCGGTATCTTTCAGGGCATGCTGTTGACTTTCTATCTGGCGTGTTCGTTCCTTTTGACACAGCGCATCCGGCGGATCACCCCGGAGACCGTTCCAAAGGGGGCACCGGCGGAATAATGGATGTTCTGATTTTCATCGTCAGCGGAACGCTCGCGGCGGCCACGGCGCTTCTCTTTGCTGCCATGGGCGAGCTTGTGGCCGAAAAATCGGGCATGTTGAACCTCGGGATCGAGGGGATGATGGCGACCGGGGCGGCGATGGGGTTTGTCGCCTTGTCCGTGTCCGGCTCGCACAGCGTGGGATTTCTGGCCGCGGCGG
Source organism: Tateyamaria pelophila (assembly GCF_019966495.1). Classification (GTDB taxonomy): domain Bacteria; phylum Pseudomonadota; class Alphaproteobacteria; order Rhodobacterales; family Rhodobacteraceae; genus Tateyamaria; species Tateyamaria pelophila. The sequence goes on from NZ_JAIMIA010000003.1 coordinate 116,980, forward strand.
TGCTGGGGGCGGTTTTGTCGCTGATCTATGCCATGCTGACACTGGTCTTTCGGGCCAATCAGGTCGCCTCGGGGCTGGCCATCGGCATTCTGGGGCTGGGCCTGTCGTCCGCCATCGGCAAGAACTACGAGGGCAAGACGGTGACCGGGCTGGAAGAACTGGACCTTGGCCCGCTGTCGGATATTCCACTGCTGGGACCGATGTTCTTTCAGCAAGACGTGATGGTCTATCTGAGCATCGTTCTGATTTTCGCCACATGGTACCTGCTGAACCGGACCAAGCTGGGGTTGATCATCCGCGCCATCGGTGAAAGCCCGGAAAGTGCCCATGCGCTGGGGCTGAAGGTGCGTCTGATCCGGGCGGGGTGCGTGGCCTTTGGCGGGGCCATGGCTGGCATCGGCGGGGCCTATATGTCCACGGCCTACACGCCGCTCTGGGCCGAAGGGATGATCGCCGGGCGGGGCTGGATCGTCGTGGCGCTGACCGTGTTTGGAACCTGGATCGTCAAGCGGGTGGCGTTCGGGGCGTACCTCTTTGGCTCCATCTCCTTGCTCGAACTCTCCATTCAGGCGTTTGGCGTGAATGTTCCCAGTCAACTGATGTCGGCGATGCCTTATATCGTCACGATTGTCATGCTGGCCGTGATCTCGCGCAACCCTGTGTTTATCCGGCTCAACAGTCCCGCCAGCCTTGGTGCGACCCTGAAACTCAACTGATACCGCAACCAACAAAAGGAATTGATATGCTGCCCAAATCCCTGAAAACAACACTGACGGCGGTCGCTGCCGTAACGGTGCTGGCCGTGCCCGCCACCGCGCAGGACAAGCTCAAGATCGGATTTCTGTTTCCCTCTCCCATCGCCGATGTGGGCTGGTCTGCGGAGTTGAACCACGGACGGCAAGCCATCGAAGAGCATTTTGGCGATCAGGTCGAAACCATTTTCGTCGAAAACGTGCCCGAAGGGCCGGATGCCGCGCGCATCATGAACCAGATGGCGGCGCAAGGCGCCGGGATGATCATGCTGGGCTCGTTCGGCTATATGAACGATGGCCTGAAGCTGGCGCAGCAACGCCCGGACATGACGTTCATCCATGCGTCTGGCTATAAACTGGCCCCCAATCTGGGTAACTTCCAGAGCCGGAACTATGAAAGCTCGTATCTTGTTGGGATGGCCGCCGCGGACGTCACTGAAACCGATACCGTGGGCATCGTGGCCGCCTATGCGATCCCCGAAGTTGTGGGCATGATCAATGGCTTTGCGTTGGGTGTGCAAGAGGTGAACCCGGATGTCACGATCAAGGTGGTCTGGCTGAACTCCTGGTTCGATCCACCCAAGGCACAGGAAAGCGCGCGCGCGCTGATGGCGCAGCAGGCGGACGTGATCTATTCGCTCTATCAGGATACGCCGTCGGTGGTGAGTGTCGCGGAGGAAGAGGGCGTCTGGGTCATCAACACCTCATCCGACATGAAGGATTACGCACCCAACTGGTTGCTGGCGTCACAGATCGCCGACTGGTCAACCTATTTCATCGAGAGCACTCAAGCCACGATTGATGGCACGTTTGAAGGCACCGCGTTCTGGGGCGGTATGGCGGACGACACGGTGGATGTGAAAAGCTGGTCTTCTTCGATCTCTGCCGAAACCATGGCCAAGATCGAAGCGGCCGCTGCCGCGATTCGCGCTGGCGAATTCCACCCGCTGACAGGCCCGATCCTGGATCAGGAAGGCACCGAGCGTCTGGCCGATGGTGAGGTGATCGAGGATGGCGCGATGGCCAGCATCGACTGGCTGGTGAGCGGCGTCGAAACGCGCATTCCGCAATAGGGGCGCACAAACGTGCCAGTGTTTCGGGCCGATCTGATCCACACCCCCACCCGGGGGCGGATCGCGCGCATGCAAGACGCGCTGATCCGTGTGGATGCGGACGGTACAATCACCTCTGTGGCGTCTTTTGATGCCACAGAGACACCGGATGTGGTGGATTTGCGCGGGCAGGGTGTGTTGATCCCCGGCCTGGTCGATCTTCACATTCACGCGCCGCAATTCCCACAGCTTGGGACGGCGCTCGATGTCCCGCTCGAGGACTGGTTGCAGCGCTACACCTTTCCGCTTGAGGCGCGTTACGCCGATCTGGCTTTTGCGACGCGGGTCTATGACGCGTTGGTGCGCCGCCTTTTGGCCAATGGGACGACGACGGCGGTCTATTTCGCCACGATCCACGGGCCCGCCAGTCTGCGCTTGGCCGAGATCTGCGTCGTGCAGGGCCAGCGGGCCTTGGTGGGCCGGGTGGCGATGGATGATCCGCACGGATGCCCGGACTATTACCGCGATGCGGATGCGGCCACCGCGATCCGTGATACCGCCAGTTTCGTGGAGGCCGTGCGCGCGATCCCCGGCAATGCGCTTGTGGAGCCTGTGATCACGCCGCGCTTTATACCGGCCTGTAGCGATGAGGCCTTGCACGGCCTTGGTCAGCTTGCGCGTGACACCCGGGCGGCGGTGCAAACTCATTGCTCGGAGAGCGATTGGGAACATGGGCACGTGTTGGATCGGTGCGGGATGAGCGATGCGCATGCGCTGGACAAGTTCGGCTTGCTCACACGGCGCACGGTGCTGGCCCATGCGGGTTTCATCGACGCGGACGATATGGATCTGATCCGCGCGCGGGGGGCGGGCGTTGCGCATTGCCCGCTGTCGAATACCTATTTCGCCAATGCGGTCTTTCCGCTGCGCCGGGCGCTGGAAAAATCGGTGCGCGTGGGGCTGGGGACCGACATTTCCGGGGGCCCAAGTGCGTTCCTGCTGGACAATGCGCGGGCGGCTGTGGCGGGGTCGCGGATGCTGGAAAGCGGGGTTGATCCTGCAACTCCGGCCGGGAACCGCGGTGTCGGGGACAGCCGTGTCGATTTCCGCGATGCGTTCTGGCTGGCAACCACGGGGGGCGCGGATGTGCTCGACCTGCCGGTCGGGCTTTTTGAAGTGGGCCGTCAATTCGATGCAGTACTGGTGGACTTGCCCGATGTGGACCTGGTGGAGCAAAGTGCCGACGATCTGTTGCAGGGCATCGTGATGCGCGCGACACCCGGCGATCTCCGCGCCACATGGGTCGCGGGGCGCTTGGTGTCCGGAGCGGTCTAGCTGCTCAGTGGGGCGCCAAGGCCGAATTTTTCGACCAGCGCGCGACGGTACGCGACGGACATGCGGTCGGCGGGGATGTGGACCTCGTCCATGATGCCCAGCGGCAAATCCTCCGGGTGCTGGTTTTCGACCAGCGGCTTGTCCTCGTCATTGATCATCAGACTTTCCTTGATCAAAAACGTTTCGTCCGGTGCGCCGGTGGTGTCGGTGGCGACCTGAAAGATCCGGGTTTCATGGGCCGAAACCGGGCAAACGGTGTCGGCGAAATACTGCACATACCAACTGTCATTGGGTCGGATGATGATGATCGTGGAAAACGGAAAGGTCAGTTCGTAGGTATAGACCACGTGGCGGGTATCGCCGGGCACGTCGTCGGGGAAGCGGTTGCCACCCTCGTCATACTCCAGATCGAAGGTCAGCCCGGAGGGTGTTTCGTGCACCGCGTAATGCGGGATGCGGTCATCTTCGCTGCCGCCGAATGTTGCTGTGTGGACCCATGGAAAATGGGCAACATCATTGAAGTTCTCTACATGCCGACTGGCGGCGGCCGCCCATGTGTTTGCCGGAACAAACACTTTTTTCAGTGCTTCATCTCGGATGCCGGGCCAGTCCGGCAAGGGCCAGCTTGGTGTGTCCGACAGACAGGTCCATACGATGCCGTAGCGTTCCTCGACTCGCAATGACTGCAACCTCAGACGCGGCGAAACCCGCGCGGACTGATCCGGGTTGGACGGGATTTTGGTGCATTGACCGGCGGCGTTGAAATGCAGACCATGCATCGGACAGATCAACTGATCTCCATCCACGCGGCCGGCGCTCAGCCGGGTGCCGCGATGCGGGCACAGATCGCGGGCGACAGACACGCCCGCGCCCGTCTTCCAGATCACCAGATCGACATCCAGCAGGCGCGCGGCAAGCGGTTTTTTCCCGACCTCATGCACAAAGGCGACCGGATGCCAGAAGCCCGAAAGGATCCGCCAATCGTGCTCTGAAAAAGTACAGTTTCTGGGCAGATCCGAAGCATGCGCAGAGTGATCAATGGGCAGGAACACGTGAGTATCCTAGGGTTATGTGTCCAGACATGATCGCCGGAACCCCGAAGAATGCAAGGGGTTTGGCCAGTTTGGGCGGGGTGCGCCCTGCGGCGTGCCGTTCAGACAGGCGGTCGCTCAGGTTTTGAAACGGAGCACCCGCGCCGCAGCGACACGGCACCCGTCATAGAAACCGGCATCGCATGCAATCAGTCAGTGCTGCGTTGGCCCGACATCGTCAGCGGATTACGTAGACGCAGATTGGCGCGTGGGTCGCGACGTAGCCTGCATTCGAGGAAAAGATGTGGTCCTTGATGCCCGGAACGTGGCTGGCCATGACAATCAGATCGCAATCCGCATCTTTTGCAGCCGCGATGATGTCCTTGCCTACATGCAGGTGCAGATCGCCACGCAGCGTCACATGATCGTCCGTCTTGATCCCGTGGGTCTTGGCCTGTTCGGCGGTGAAACTGTCCAACTGTGCCTTGATCCGTTCACCTTCGGTGCGGGACGACATGGTTGGCACCGCGTCAACGACGCCGACATAGACAACGGTTGCGTCGTTTTGCTTGGCCATTTGCGCGGCGACATTGAGCGCCTTCGTGAGTTGATCAATGTTGGTCAAATCGACAGGTACGAGAATGCGTGAATACATTGGGTGTCCTCCTTTGGTGTCTGGGGAGGGTAACGATGCAAGCGGGGTAAGGCATTGACCTGCGTCAACACTGTGTCCAGGCGGCGATGGTGGCTCTTTGGCGGTTTCAGTCTGGCCCGGTTGCGTCGCGACCTGTCCGCAAGGGTTCTCAAGATACTGTCACCTGTGTCGCATCGCTGCCTTTGGTGGGGTGGACCGTGGCGCACCTGTGCAGAGCGCCTTGGACAACCGCAACGTGCGGGTCGAAAAGGATGCAGGCCGGTCTTGCCTTCGGAGCGTGCGCGTCGTAGTTCGTTGGATGTCGCGGGTATAGTTCAATGGTAGAGCATTTGCTTCTCAAGCAAGTGATGAGGGTTCGATTCCCTTCACCCGATCCAAAAAATCACAATATAAAACAAGCCATTATCCCAAGCCCGTCCAAAAGAGCTTGTCTGGCGTCCAGTAGCGTTTAGAACCTATTTTGAACACGGTTTTGAACACGAGGGCCAAGAGATGGCAAAAATCGACTTGAGCAATGAACGCAAACGGGACGCATTGCCGCCCCGTTCCAGCTATTACAGCCACGCACTTGGCTCAAAGCGGTACGTCCTTTTGCGCAAGCGGACAGCGGACACCCAAAGCTGGGGCGCACGTATTCCCGGTCTGCCCGACAGGGTGATTGGTAATGTGGTGGATATGACGTTTGACCAAGCCGCCACACTGGTTCGAGAGATGGCCGAGGCAGGCACTACCAAGCCCGACAGCCTGCGGACCATAGGCGAGGCTCTGGACGACTATGTGGCCGCCTGTGGGCTTACCAAGGCCGCCCGCCCTATGGCCGTCATACGGAGCCATGTGAAGGCGTGTGGGCCGCTTCGTGGCGAACCCATCGCGACAGTCTCAAAGGCCGCGCTCAACAAATGGCAAACCGAACTCCTGACAGATAAGCGCGGGGTTCGGGGTGCCAACGCAATCGTCGCCACATTGAAGGCTGCATTGAACCGCGAAGGCATCGACGGCGAATGGCAGAAACTCAAAAAGTTCAAGGAAGCTGACAAGGGTATCGAGGATGAAGCCGTTGTGTTGGCCCCCGAACAAGTCACGCTCCTCTTGAACACCGCAGACGAAACCGATCCCGACTTGGGCACATTCCTTCGCGCCCTGTGGCTGACGGGGTGCAGACCGGGAGAAATGCGGGGCGCAAAGAAGGCGGCACTCAGAGGCTCTGTGCTGACCCTGACGGGCAAGATTGGCACGCGACACATAACACTGACTCCGAAGGTTGCCGCGTGGTTCGCCACGCGCCATGAAGCGTGCCAGACACATTTGACAGAGGCGAGTGGCAAACCGATTGCGGTACACACCTATCGCGACCGATGGAAGCATCTGGTTGCCGCCTGTGGCGATGCGCTTCCTGCCAAGGTGACGATGTATGCGCTGCGGCACGGTTTCATCACGCGGGCACTTTATGCTGGTGTGCCAATTTTCGCCGTTGCCAAACACTGCGGCACATCCAGTCAGATGATTGAGCGCACCTATGGCCACGTGATTGCACAGCTTCAAAGCAAGGCATTTGAGGTTCTGGATGCGGAGTCGGGCGTATGATTGAGATCGGTCCGACAGAACACGGGATGACTTTTGTGCGAACAATCACGGGCACGGAGATGCACCTGCCTGCCGCCGTGGTTGAAAAGCTGAAGGGCAGGGAGGCCGAACTCTTTGCCTTGGTTGAGGCGTGGCAGGATTTCACCGAAACCGAAGAAACAAACATTCCCCCAACACTTGGGGCCGTGCTGTCTCTGGTTAGTGGGCGTGATGAAGTGCTGGAAGGCAAACGCGAACACATGGGCGACATGGCGGATGCCAAGTATGCCAAAGAGGGGACGGTGCAAGACGTGGTGAATGCAATCATGCAAGCGCAGTCCGAAACGGGGCGCGTGTATACGAGCAAGAGCCAAGCGGCCTACAAACTCCGCAAACGTGTGAATGAGATTCTGGTGGAATGGGGCAAGAACCCAAGGACCGAGGACCAGATTCGCAAACACATTCCCAACAGCATCAAAAAATAGCTGGCGAGTCCCTTTGGCACACGCCAGAAAATTCGTTCATATGAGAAAGCATCTTAACACCGAGGTGCGAATCAATGATCGATGTACAGGCGCTGGAAGCGCAAATGACAAAGGCGGTCCGCGAAGCGGTCGCCACCGAAGTAGGGAAAGCCCAAGGTCTTACCGCCAAGACAGAACTGGTGAAAACCATTCTGCAAAAACCCGTGATGATTTTCCCGGACGACATCCAACTTGTGTTGGGTATCGGACGTTCCACCGCGTTCAATCTCGCCAAGGACGATGCGTCCTTTCCGATGATGTCCAAGGTGGGCGCTCGCAGCATTCTGCGCACCGACCGCTTCATGGAATGGTTGGAAGGGAAAGCCACGTGAAACCCACATCTAATTAAAAAGGGAGCGCCCCAAAGCGCCCCCTTCCCAATAATCGCGTATGAAGCGACCCACCAACTGGGCGCATCATACCGCTAATCCGCCCAGCCGGGCAAGGAATAAGTATGACATTTTCACACATCGAATGGGTGCCAAAACCACCCGCACCGACACCGCCCCGCGTCAAAGGCCCGGTGCCGAAACCACCAACAACACCAACCGTCCTGCGTGGCTTCGCGACACATTATGGATGCGCGATTGCAGTAACAATCAAGGAGGACCGCAGCGGTTTGCCAAGGGCCAACTGGACCGTCACGGGCCGCATCCTTGAGTGCCTGCCCACCCTTGGCCACGTGCGGCCAACCCCGCTGCGTGAGACGGCCCTGGCAGGCACAGAGGCAGCGTCTCGGGCCGAGGCCGCTGTGATGGTCGAGCGGTTGCTTGTCGCTTGGGAGCGGGGGGTGGCGGCATGAAATTTGGTATCCTGACACACGCCGCCACAAATTCCGCGCCAGAGGGTAAACATCGGTATCCGATGCCTGATGGGACGCTGGGCAAGCATACCGAAGGAACGCTTGTTGCCTGCAAATATCAGACCTTCGAAGCCCCCACATTGCAGGCGTTTTACGAGTGGCTGTATCACGCGCCAAGCACGCAATATATGACGCAAGGCATTGCGGACCATCAGACCGCAGATGTTTATCCGAGGCCCGTTGTGGCCGAACTGGGTGACACATCCACGGCAGTGATGTCACGCACCCAAGATGACATCCATTGGCCAGAGGGCGCGGCCCTGATGGTTGTGGACTCGGATGCGAACGGCGAGCAAATCACTGTGGAACAGGTTTGGGCCGCACTGTGCATGGCCGAACCGAAGCTGGCAGGATATGCCTGCCTGCACACCACATCCAGTTCCAGCAATGTCGTGTACCTGGACACGAACACAGGCATTGGCGGGCTTCACACTTATCTCCACGTGACCGATGGCACCGACATCCCAAGGGCGCTCCACGCCTTGCACGTGCGGTTGTGTTTGCGAGGGCAAGCGCGTCACAAATTGAGCCGCGACGGGAAGTTTTTGGACCGCTCGTTTGTGGATATGGCGATGAAGACGCCACAACAGCCCGCATACATCCGCGCTCACTGCGTCCCGCCTGTCACCCAAGACAAACAGTTCTGGATGCGTAAGGGTGTCGAGATGCTCGACACGCGGGCCGTGATACCCGATCTCACGCAGACAGAACTGGCCGAATTTGACGCCCACCTTGTTATGGCCAAGGCGGGAATGCAGGACCAGATAGACGCAGTGCGCGACCAGTATCGAAACGAACGGGCCGAAGAGATCGCCAACGACACGGGCGTGTCACATGAGACGGCACTGGCGACCGTAGATGCGATGCTGACGACGCAGGTTCTGTGTTCCGATTTCGTGCTGACCGTGGGCCGTGAAAAGGTCACTGTGGGCCAGATACTTGCCCAGCCTGCGAAGTGGCACGGTGTGGCCTGTTGCGACCCTGTCGACCCGAAAGGGGCAGGCAAGACAGCCGCCAAGATTTATTCGGACCAAGGCCAGCCGATGGTGAACAGCTTTGCGCATGGCGGGGCTAAATACACTCTGACATTGCTGCCGAGCAACCCTGTACTGCCTGAAGGGGCGCGGCCTGTCACACAGGAAGTGTCACAAGATGTGTCACGGGTGCCTGATAGCGCCGAGATCGAATGCTGGTTGCGGAACAGCTTTGGTGTTGAACTGGAAAAGCGGGCCATCATGGGTGTCGAGCGTTTGGACGACACCGTCAGAACCTTCCTCGACATCCATTTCAAATGGAACGGCCAAAACACTCTGATGTTCTGGCGCGAGGTGTTTTACCACTGGCAAGGCACACATTGGCAAAGCGTTTCGGATGAATGGGTAGGGCGTGCGCTTTATCATTGGCTGTCAAAACACGTGTGCTGTCTGCGGAAAGTCAAAGATAACTGGGAGCGCACTTATTTCCCTGCGACCAAACCCAGCATCGCAAACCACCTTGCCGCGCTGAAGGCCGTCACGGGACGCCCTGACGCTCTCGAGTACGGCTGGATTGATGGCCGCTCTGGAACTTGGCGGGGCGTTCGCAACGGTGTCCTGAACTTCGACACCGGTGAACTCCTGCACCAAGACCCGGCATTCTTTGCGACGGCGTGGATTGATGCCCACTGGAACCCGCAAGCCAGCATCAACGGGACGGCATTGGAAGGCTTTCTGCAGGACATGATGGGTGGAAGCGATCAGATCACACTCTTGCAGGAAATTACGGGCTATCTGCTGTCGGGTTCCACCGACCTGCAAAAAGCGTTCATGATTATCGGCAAGCGACGGAGCGGAAAAGGCACATATACTAAGCTGCTCAAAGCTCTGTTGAAAGGCTCAGTCGCCAGCATCCGCTCCACGCAAATCGGCGAAACATTCACCCTTGAGGCGGCGATTGATAAATCACTGCTGATTGTCCCCGACATCCGCCTGAGCAAGGACTCGAACTTTGCGGCGATGGCCGAAACAATTTTGACAGTCACAGGCGAAGACCATGTGGATATCGCCCGCAAGCATAAGACCGCGTGGCGCGGCGAAACGACAGCACGGCTTCTGATGATGGCGAACAGTATCCCGCTGTTCAGGGATAGCGACGGCGTTCTGGCATCCCGCTTTCAATATCTCACATGCCCGAACTCTTTCTATGGCCGCGAAGATCGCACATTGCCCACACGGCTGATGACGGAACTGGATGTGATGTTGATGTGGGGTGTTCAGGGTTGGCAGCGTTTGCAGCGGAACAACCGCTTCACCGAAACCAAAACCCACAAAGACCTGATGATGCAAAGCGAGGTTCGCATGAATCCTGTTGGCGCTTGGGTTGCCGAGTATCTGGAAGAAACGAACGATGACGGCGCGTTCCTGTCCTCTAGCGAACTTTTCTATGGGTGGATGCACGCTCCAGACAAACCGTTGGTTGGTGGTTTCTCTGCTTACGCTGCCGAAAATGATGTTGGGATGTGGACGCTTGACGGTTTCGTAAAGACTTTGAACAGCCAAAACTTACGGATTGAGCGTGGAAGAAACAGCCAAGGCACTGAGCGTGGCTTCAAAGGCCTTAAATGGCGCGTTTCTGACACCTCTGCCACCTATTCGCCGCAACCTACCCCTACATAGGAACAATTTATTTTTCCCTAATGCGTATAAGTCCAGAGAGGTGTCAGAAGACAAAAAAACAGAACACATAGCAGCAATCTTTATTGGCTGTATCTCCGCAGCCCATAGCCGAAGCAGCAATAGCTTACTGCATCGTGGCGAAGACGGATCGATAGCCCATCTCACCACCACCGAGGGCATCATCGCCCCGCCATCGATCAGCACCCCGCACCGCTATCGTACCGATGGGGTCCCGGTGCTCGGATCGCCCCCAGTCAGTTGATCGGCCAGCTCACGGCACCATCTGTGCGATCAGCAGCCACTCCAAGGCTGCCCATCCGTGCTGAGACGGTGCGCCTTGGTCGCCCGGAGAAAAGTTCAAGGGCCACTACGCCGGACGAATGGTGAATTCGCTGCAGTCGCACAAATGGCCGCTATCAGAAACTGCCAAAAACGGTTCTCTGATTGCGGCTGTGTCAAGCGCGATTGCGATCTGTCCATCCGGGGCATGGTTCTCTACGAGGTCGCGCGCTGCGCCTCATGATGGTTTTCGGTGGTGGATCGTCTCCAATGTCGATTGCGGGATAAGTAGCGTCTGCTGTGTCCCAGCCGTTTTTACGAGATCGATCAACCTCCGTCCCGTCGGGACTTCGCTTCCCGCCTGTTCAGCGGCGGAAATTCAGGTCAGGCATCGGCCTCCTTTGTCCATTGATAGTTGGTTTCTGTTTTCCAAAGCGTCAGCATTAACACAGCGATTTTTCGGGCGGTGGGATTGAGCAACCCCACGTCTGGAAATTCGGATTTGGCATGATCACGCATCCTGGCATTCCCATTTGATATAGGCCTT
>NZ_JAIMIA010000040.1 GCF_019966495.1 Tateyamaria pelophila
GAGGATTGCCCGAAATTTTGGCAAAAAGCGTAGATAACCCTCATCGCCAGTGCTGTAAGCAGACAGGACACAGGTGGTGACGGTCAATATCTCGGGCGTCCGACCGACTGAAGCATACAAAGGCACGTTCCATGACATATTCCATCGTCGCAAGGCACCCCGAAACCGGAGAGATCGGGATTGCAGTGGCCAGCCGTTTCTTTGCCTGCGGCGTCCAGGTGCCTTGGGTCTCGGCCACCGCCGCCGTTGCCAGTCAGGCCTTTGTGAATCCGCTTTGGGGCATCGAAGGATTGTCGCGTCTGGACGCGGGCGAGGCTCCCATTGCGATCCTCGCCGATTTTCTGGACCGGGATGGCGGTCAAGCGTCGCGGCAGGCGCATTTCCTCGCCCCGGATGGTCAAATGGTACAGCATACGGGCGCCGATTGTGTCCCTTGGGCCGGACATGTGTCGGCCCCGGATATCTCGGTGGCGGGCAATATGCTGGTTGGGCCAGAGGTCATTGAGGATACGCTTGCCAGCTATCTCGCCCACCCCGACTTGCCCTTTGCCGACCGTTTGCTGACCGCGATGGAGGCGGGCGAAGCCGCAGGCGGTGACAAGCGCGGCAAACAGGCCGCAGCCCTTGTGATTCACGCAGGCCAGCCCTACGCCTATATCGACATTCGGGCGGATGATCATGCGGATCCCCTGGCAGAGTTGCGTCGTTTGCTGGCCGTCAGCGAAGAACGCTATATGCTGTTTGCGAAATCGATGGCCACATCGGACAATTTTTCCGGTATGACAGATCGCACGCCCTTGGACGCCGCCATCGCAAAGTCGGAACAGTATCGCAAAGAGAACAATTTAAAATCACAGTCTTACGCCGACCCGCCCGCCTGATACCCTGACATCGGCAGCACCCCAGGACAAACGAAAAGCCTCCACAAGGCCCCAAAAGGAACATGCGCAATGGATATCCGCGCCACCCATCATTACCCTTCGCGCCGCTCAGCGGTTCTGGCTGACAACATCGTCGCCGCGTCGCAACCTCTGGCGACACAGGCAGGTCTGGCGATGCTGGCCAAAGGTGGCAACGCGGTGGATGCCGCGATTGCGACGGCCATCACGCTGACTTTGGTTGAGCCCACAGGGAATGGCGTCGGCTCGGATGCGTTTGCGATCGTGTGGGATGGGGCGCAGTTGCACGGGTTGAATGCTTCGGGCCGATCGCCCGCAGCCTGGAGCCCGGACCGGTTTGCCACGCATGACAAGATGCCGTTTCGCGGCTGGGAAAGCGTCACGGTGCCGGGCGCGGTGTCCGCGTGGGTCGCGCTGTCTGAACGGTTCGGCAAGCTGCCCTTTGCCGATCTCTTTGCCCCGGCCATCGGCTATGCCGAGAACGGCTTTATCGTGTCTCCCAAAGTCGCCGAGTTGTGGCGACGGGCCGCCGAAACGCTCAGCGACCAGCCCGGATTTGCCGAAGGCTTCCTGCCTGGTGGCAAGCCACCGCAAGCGGGCGAAAGGTTCGTGAGCAAGCCTCTGGCGCGGACGTATCGGATGATCGCCGAAACGGACGGAAAGGCGTTCTATGAGGGCGAACTGGCGCAGGAAATCTGTGCATACGCGGCAGAACATGGCGCAGCCCTCACCGTCGAAGACATGGCCGCTCACAAACCCGATTGGTGCGGCACGATTTCCAAAGGATTCGATGATCTGGAACTGCACGAGATCCCACCCAACGGTCAAGGCATCGCGGCGCTCATGGCGATGGGTATCCTGTCTCACACCCGGATCCGCGACCTTGATGCGGACGATCCGCTGGCCTTCCATCTTCAGATCGAAGCGATGAAACTCGCGCTTTCCGACGCTGAAACCTATGTCGCCGACGGTGATCACATGACCGGAGTCACGTCCGAAGCCTTGCTCGACGACGCTTACCTCGCCAGCCGCGCGACCCTGATCGACGAGGCCCGCGCGCAGGATTTCGGCGCAGGCGCGCCCAAGAACGGCGGCACCGTCTATCTTACGGTGGCGGATGCGTCGGGAATGATGGTGTCGTTCATTCAGTCGAACTATGCGGGCTTTGGCTCTGGCGTGGTGGTTCCGGGCACCGGTATCAGCCTGCAAAACCGGGGCGCGGGCTTTACCCTTGATCCGGACAGCCCCAACCGGGTTGGTCCGAACAAGCGGCCCTTTCACACCATCATTCCCGGCTTTCTGATGGGGGCCGATGGCCCGCTGATGAGCTTTGGCGTGATGGGTGGGCCGATGCAGGCGCAGGGGCATGTGCAGATGGTACTGCGCACGCAAATCTGGGGACAAGATCCGCAGATGGCCGCCGACGCGCCGCGCTGGCGGGTGACCCAAGGCCTCGAGATTGCCTGCGAGGATACCATGCCGCAACCGACGCTCGACGCGCTGGCCGCACTTGGGCACGTCATCTCCCTGGAAGCGCCGGACAACGCGTTCGGCTTTGGCGGTGCGCAGCTGGTCTGTCGTTTGCCGGGCGGGGGCTATGCTGCGGGGTCGGACCCACGCAAGGACGGGATGGCCGCCGGGTTCTGATCCGCCGCACCGGTCGCGGTCATGACGGCGGGCGGGCATGTTCCCTGCGCACTAGCCGCCTTGCCACACAACCGTCGGCAAGCCCCGTTTCAACCAGCCTGGACCCGCGCCGGACCCGAGCATGCCTTCCGGCACATCGATGATGTTCGTGAACCCCGCACTGCGCAAACGATTGCTCAGCGCCCGCGACCGCACGCCCCGCGCGCAGATCAGGGCCACGGGCATATCTGTGCGGCCTTCGGTCTGAACCAAAAGCGCATCTGTGAAATCCGCGCGGCGCATGTCCAGCGGGACCGCCCCTGCGCCGACACCTGTGCGCGACCATTCATCCGGGCGCCTGATATCCACCAGCAGCACCTCGCCCGATGCCGCCGCTTGATGCGCGTCGGGCGTGCTCAGCGTGCCTCCGCCACCGGCATGCGCGGTCAAGTTGAACCAGCGCGCGCCAAAGACCGTGCCCCCGATCAATGCGGCCCCCCCAAAAAGACCTAAACCCCGGCGCGTGAACCGCGCCGGGGCCTTGGCCCGATCAGGAGTGGGTGTGCCCGCCGGGTCCGTCATTCTCAGCTTTCCGGAGCGGCGCTGGTAAATTTCGGGATCGGGTTGGTCGAGGCGGGCTCGGGGTCAATCGACACCCAATTGCTTTCCGACAGGGTCAGGTTGCCGGGAATGTCTTCTTCCCAGAAGCCCACGACGACATCGGTGATATTGAGATACAGCTTGTCATCCACGATCCGCCACAGGTTTGGATTGCCCGGCACCTTGCCGCCCTTGGCCACGCCATAAGCGCAGTGGCCGTCATATTGCGGGGCATATTTGGCAGGATCCGCGAGGAACGTGTCGCGATTTTCCTCGGTCGCGAAGGCGAAGGTCGCGCCGTTATAGTCGGCCGTGATCGATGCCTTGCCGGGCACGCCGGCTGTCTGGGCTGTACCAACAGGATTCGAAGGCAGGCTGAAATAGGCCACAACGTCGTAGCCCGAGACGGCAAAGCCGGTCTGGTCAACATATTGATCGCCCGCAAAGGCGGATGTGGCAAAAGCCAGCGCGCTGGCGGCGGCAGCAATGGTCAGGGTAAAACGGTTCATCATGGTTGGGGCATCCTTGCATCCAGAATATGCCGCGCTTCGGGTCAATGCGCGGGTGTCGCTACGATAGGCTGGTTCTGGCGCCGCGTGCAGCCCGCCTCGCGGCGAAGTGACTTACGGGCAATTCCCGTGATGAGACCTGCGCAATGGTCACCGCAATCGCGGCGGCTTGGCGGGATCAGACCCCGGCGCGATGACCTCGGGCGCGCTTACAAGTGCCGGTTGCGGCAGGTCAAAGCGCAAGCCAACGCGCGCAAGCCGCGCCGTCATTGCGTCGGCCGCATCGAAAAAGCCGACATCCATGGCCCCTGCCTCGATGCCCGAAAACGTCAGCGCCTCGGACGCGGCCCGCGCCAGAGCAGCCTCCGCCCCCGGCGCCGCCCCGACAAAGGCCAACATATGCCCGCGCTTTGCGTCCGCATCACTGGTCCCCACGAGATAGGCCATTTGCGCAAGCCCCGTTGCCGTGGCCAGCTTCGTATCGATGGCCGAAATCAACGCATCCGGCAGGCCCTTGGGCGCCGAAAGCTCCGCAATCTGCGCTTCGACTTGGTCCGGGCTATGCTCCAGCGTCTGGGCCAGCCATGCAACGCCATCGGCATCCAGCAAGAACGCGGACGGCGCCACATCAAGGTTCACCCCAAGGCCAAGCCCCTGCTCGGCCAGCAGCCCGGCGATGATCCGACCCGACAGCGACGCATAGGGGGCCGCCTCGCCGACAAACTGCGTCAGCCGTTCCGCACGGTCAAAGACCAGAACAATCTGGCCCGTGCCGGGATCGAAGATCTGCGGCGTGACCTTGTCGTCCTCGGCCTCACCTTCCAACAGCAGATAAAGCTCGGCATCGCCCAGCCGTTCATAGAACCGCAACCGTGCGCCATCATCCTGCGGGTTCGCAGTCATCGTCGCATGGGCAGCATCCAAAACTGTTTCAGTCATTGCAGCACCTCTTTGACCCGTGCGCGCAGGGCGGGCAGCACATCCGCCGCGAACCACGGGTTATTCCTGATCCAACCGGTATTGCGCCAGGACGGATGGGGCAAGGGAAAGGCGTGGGGCGCATGGTCACGCCATGCCGCGACCGTATCGGTAACTTTGGTCTTTGTCCCCAGATGCCACGATTGCGCATATCCACCGATCAGCAAGACAAGGGGCACATCGCCCACATGCTTGAGCACCGGAGCCCGCCATGTGCTGGCGCAGATTTTGGGCGGCGGCCGGTCACTACCCTTGGCATCATAACCGGGAAAGCAGAAGGCCATCGGCACGATGGCAATCTTTTCCTGATCGTAGAATATCGTTTCAGTGACATCCATCCAAGCGCGCAACCGATCACCAGAGGGGTCGGTAAACGGGCGTGACGACGTGTGGGCCCGCGCACCCGGTGCCTGGCTCGCGATCAAAATGCGCGCGCCGGAACGAAACCACACAACCGGCCGCGGCGTATGCCGTGTTTCGGTCGCGGAAAAGCGGTCAGCACAGATCGTGCAGGCGCGAAGATCATCTTGCAGGCTCATGAGCGATATCTAAACGGATCGGCGCCGCAGGCAATCACTTCGATTATTTTCGAAATAATACTTGCCATGCGCATTCATTTCGACAATTCTAGAAATATGAAAATGGAATCACCCTCCCCGCTGGACCTCACCCGCGCGGCCAGCGCCTTTGCCGCACTTGGGTCGGAACAACGCCTGTCAGTGTTGCGCACTCTGGTCCGCGCAGGCCCCGAAGGTCTGAGCATCGGAGTTCTGGGAGAACGCACCGGCGTGACCGGATCGACCCTCACACATCACGTCAAAATCCTCGCCACGGCTGGCCTCGTGACCCAGGCCCGGCAAGGACGGTCCATCATTTGCGCCGCTGTCGCCTTTGACGAGGTGCAAAGCCTGGCGACTTTCTTGCTGACCGAATGCTGCGCCGACAGCGCCACCCCTGCAAAGGACCATTCCCATGGCTGATACCACCACTCCCACCCCGATCAACTGGCGCAAGCGGATCAGCGGCGCATGGGCCGCATCGGCCGTCCTGTTGGCGCTGGTTGCCGTTCTGGATTGGCCGCAATTTGTCCCCACGGTAATCTTTTCGGCGCAGGCATTGGCGGGCACGGCTCCCTTTATTCTGTTCGCCGTCCTCGCGGTTGCCTACCTCAAGGCGACCGGCGCAGAGAACCTGCTGGCCAAGGCGTTTGAGGGCAATCCTGCCCGCATGATCGTCATGGCGGCCCTTTTGGGGGGCTTGTCGCCCTTCTGCTCTTGCGAAGTGATCCCCTTCATCGCCGCCTTGCTCGCGGTGGGTGCACCATTGGGCGCCGTCATGGCATTCTGGCTGGCCTCGCCTCTGATGGACCCGGCGATGTTCGCGATCACCACCGGCGCAATCGGGCTTGAATTTGCCCTCGCCAAGACTGCTGCGGCCATCGGTTTGGGCATGTTGGGCGGGTTCGGCACGTTGCTGCTGTCCTCGACCCCTGTTTTTGCCGATCCGCTGCGGGAAAAACCTGCGGTCGGCGGGTGCTGTGGCGTAAAGCAACCCTTTTCGGCCAAGCCTGTGTGGAAATTCTGGACAGAAACCCCGCGCATTCAGACTTTCCGCGACACCGCGCTCGAGAACGCGGCCTTCCTGCTCAAATGGCTCACCTTGGCCTACGTGATCGAAGCGATCATGGTGCATTATATGCCTGCCAACCTGATTGCGTCCGTTTTGGGCGGCGATGGTCTGGGGACGGTCCTTTTGGGCGCGCTGGTGGGCATGCCTGCGTATCTGAACGGCTATGCGGCAGCCCCGCTTGTGGCCGAACTGCTGGATCAGGGCATGTCAAACGGTGCGGCGATGTCGTTCATGCTGGCCGGCGGAGTAAGCTGCATCCCCGCGGCGATCGCGGTCTGGGCACTGGTCAAACCGCGCGTCTTTGCCGCCTATCTCGGGTTTGCGCTTGTCGGGTCCATTGTCGCTGGCGTTGCTTGGCAGATCGTCGCTTGAATGGTCCGGCACGCAGCGACAAGGGACGCACTCTCAAGCATCCACGCGGTGTCCGGCGTCGTTTCCCAAACGACGCCCTCGCTCGCGTCAACTTTGCTTATCCCGATCAACTGGCCAACCCCTTAGTCTCAAAGGGCCTTTCGCTGTCCTTTGCAACCCGGCGAGAACCGCGCAGAACTGTACATTTGATCTAAACTTGGACATAATGCAAGCACAGCCGGTGATGAGACCGTTAATACACCTCTGGTAACGAGTGAACGGAATGCCCTCCATATTTGGGGGATAGTAAAGGTGCACCGCGGAGTACGGGATGCTTGAGTTCGAAAATGTATCCAAGTCCTTTTGGACGGGCACACAGCGCAAGGTGATCCTTGACCGTGTGTCTTTCAAAGTGGAATTGGGGAACTCACTGGGTGTCTTGGCTCCGAACGGCACGGGCAAGACGACGTTGATCAACATGATGGCCGGCCTGGAAAAGCCTGATGAGGGCGAGATCAGACGGATGTGCAACATCTCGTTTCCGCTGGGGTTCATGGGCGGCGTTGTGCCAAAAATCTCGGCTCTTGAAAACAGCCGCTATATCGCGCGGCTTTATGGGCTGGACCCGGATTACGTCGAAAGCTTTTGCAGATGGCTGTGCAATCTGGGCGAGTACTTTGATCAGCCCCTGGGCACCTATTCATCGGGTATGCGGGCGCGGTTTTCCTTTGCGCTGATGTTGGCGCTGGACTTTGACATCTATCTGATCGACGAAGGGATGCCGTCCAGCACCGACGTCGATTTCAACCGCAAGGCGGGAGAAATATTACGCGAACGCCTGCGGACCACCACCATCGTTATCGTGTCGCACCAGGCCCAGACGCTCGAAAAATTCGCGCGTACGGCCGCCGTCCTGCTGGATGGCAAGCTGCACATGTTCGACTCATTGGAAGAAGCGAAACGGCTGTATGACTACGAAACGGAAAGCTAGAAAATTCCGCATCAAGCGGTCAGCACCCGCATTGGGCAGCGACGCCATCAATGCGACGTCCAACCCGCCGCGGCACGAGGCGGCGCCCGAGCAACCTGTGCCTGTGCAACCGCCGCAGGCCCCCCCGGCCGACGAGGTGGCCGCGCCCAGCGAGGTCGAGCTTGAAAACACCATCGAAAATATCCGCAAGGAAGGACTGACAGGGCGCCAACTACGTATGGCCCGACGTGTCGCGCAAAAACACGAACTCGAAGCCGAGTCAGATTTCGAAGCGGTACGTATTCTGCGTGAAAGGGGCATTGATCCGTTCCAGCGTTCCAACATGCTGGAACTGGTGGTGCCGCAAGCCGGAGCCGAACAACATGAGGGTGGTGCACCCGACGCATTTGCAAATCTGGCAGCACAGTCAGGCGGGGCCGGTTCGGAATCCGGCAAGGTGCAATTGCCTCAGACCATGCCCACCCAAAAGGTAAAACTCCCCTCGACGGAAGTCAGTCCAGCGGAACGACGGTCGGCGGAAATACAGAATATTCAGCGCGATATCACGCGCCGCCGCCGAAGAAAGATGGGCTTGCTTCTGGTCAGGCTCGCCTTTTTTGTGGCATTGCCTACGTTCCTCGCGGGGTACTATTTCTTTGTCATCGCGACCCCGATGTACTCGACGAAGTCCGAATTCATGATCACATCCGCCGATAATGCCGGCGGGGGCGGACTGGGTTCTTTGCTGACCGGCACACCGATTGCCTCCGCCTCTGATTCCATTGCGACGCAAGGCTATCTTCAGTCCAAGGAAGCCATGTTGCGTCTTGATCAGGATGCCGGGTTCAAAACACATTTTTTGCAAGACTGGATAGACCCAATTCAAAGATTGGGAGAGAATCCATCAAATGAAGAGGCCTACAAAACGTATAAGAAACACGTCAAAATTGGCTATGATCCTACCGAAGGCATCGTGCGCATGGAGGTCATCGCCGCCGACCCGGTGGTCGCGATGCAATTCTCCGAACAACTCATCGACTATGCCGAAGAACGCCTGAATGGTGTTAGCCTGAATCAGCGCGAAAATCAGATGCAGGACGCATTGAACAGCTTTGCAGAGGCGGAAGAGAAGCGCAGCGCCGCACAAGAGGCACTTGTTCGCCTCCAGTTGGAAGGATCGACCCTTGATCCGCAAAGCGTCATCGCGAGTATTCGCACGCAAATCTCCAGCGTCGAAACACAGGTCATCGACAAGGAAATCGAGCTTGCCAGCCTTCTGAACAACGCACGGCCCAACCAAAGCCGCGTGGATGGTGCGCGCAGCACATTGAATATCCTCAAAGAACAGTTGCAAATTCTCAATAACAAGATGACCGATGTCAGCCAGGGTGAAAACTCTCTGGCGGAACTGACCGTGCGCATCCAGATGGCGCAGGCCGACCTCGCGACCCGCGATTTATTGCTGCAGTCCGCGCTGCAACAAGTTGAACAGACCCGCGTGGAAGCAAATCGGCAGGTGCGTTATCTCAACAACACCGTGCGGCCCCTGGCCAGCCAGGAACCGTCCTATCCCCGCGCATTCGAAAACACGATCTTGGCTTTCCTCGTCTTTGCAGGCATCTATCTGATGATCTCGCTTACCGCGTCCATCCTAAGAGAACAGGTAACCAGCTAAGATGAAACATGTTGAACTTGCCGATATCGTCATCGGCAACGACCGCCCCCTAACGGTCATTGCAGGCCCCTGTGCCCTTGAAAGTGCCGGAATGGGGCAGGACATCGCAGGCACCGTCAAAGCCGCCTGCGACGCCGTTGGTGCGCAATACATATTCAAGGCAAGCTACGACAAGGCGAACCGCACATCGCTCGGCGGCCGCCGCGGTCTGGGCATGGACGAAGGCCTCAAGGCATTGCAATCCATCAAGGATACTATCGGCGTGCCTGTCCTGACAGACGTGCACACCGAAGCGCAATGCGCCATTGCCGCCGAGGTGGCCGATGTTTTGCAGATCCCCGCGTTCCTGTGCCGCCAGACGGATATGTTGCTGGCCGCGGGCAAGTCCGGCGCGGTGGTAAACATCAAGAAGGGTCAGTTTCTGGCCCCGTGGGAAATGCCCAACATCATCACCAAGGTCGAAAGCACGGGCAACACGCGCATCTTGCTAACGGAACGCGGCACGTCCTTTGGCTACAACACGCTTGTGGCAGATATGCGGTCCTTGCCGCAAATGGCGCAAACCGGCTATCCGGTCGTGATGGACGCCACACACTCGGTCCAGCAACCGGGCGGCAAGGGCGGGTCAAGTGGCGGGCAGCGTGAATTTGCCCCGGTCATGGCGCGTGCGGCCGTGGCCATCGGGGTCGCTGCCGTGTTCATCGAAACACATCCCGACCCGGACAGTGCGCCCTCCGATGGTCCCAACATGATCTACCTTGACCAGATGGCACAGTTGATTGACACACTGATGAAATTCGATGCCCTCGCCAAAGATCATCCCATTTCGATCTGAAACGATCACAACCGAGATTTTGCAAATGACCAAACCCGCCGCGACCGTGACCCAAAACACGTGGGAATTCCTGCGTGATCCGATGATTACGCCCACGGGGTTTCGCGAATATGACGCGCGCTGGAAATATCCGGACGAGATTAACCTGCCCGGCATCACCGCCCTCGGTCTCGGCCTTGGTACCCAGATGCAGCGCCGCGGGATCGACCCTGTCATCGCCGTCGCAAACGACTATCGCGACTATTCGCTGAGCATCAAGAACGCGCTGATCGTCGGTTTGGTACAGGCGGGCATTCACGTCAAGGATATCGGCCCGGCCGTATCGCCCATGGCCTATTTCAGCCAGTTTCATCTGGATGTGCCCGCAGTGGCCATGGTCACGGCCTCGCACAATCCCAACGGATGGACCGGCGTCAAAATGGGTTTTGAACGCCCGCTGACCCACGGGCCGGACGAAATGAGCGAATTGCGCAATATCGTTCTGAACGGTGAAGGGGAATCGCGCCCCGGCGGGCGCTACGAATTCGTCGATGGCGTGCGCGAAGCCTATCTCGATGACCTCGCCGGGGATTTCAAAATGACCCGCAAGCTCAAGGTCGTCTGCGCCACGGGCAACGGCACCGCTGCCGCCTTCGGCCCTGACCTGTTCGAGCGTATCGGTGTCGAAGTTGTGCCCAGTCACAATGACCTCGATTACACCTTCCCCCACTACAATCCGAACCCCGAAGCGATGGAGATGCTGCACGACATGGCCGCCAGCGTCAAAGCGTCGGGTGCTGACTTTGCCCTTGGGTTTGACGGCGACGGGGACCGTTGTGGCGTGGTCGACGATGAGGGCGAGGAAATCTTTGCCGACAAGGTCGGTGTCATCATGGCCCGCGATCTGGCCAAGCTTTATCCCGGCAGCACCATCGTGGCGGACGTGAAGTCCACGGGGCTTTTCGCCTCTGACCCGGAACTTCGGAAATACGACATCAAAGCGGATTACTGGAAAACCAGCCACAGCCATATGAAGCGGCGCGTCAAGGAACTGGGCGCGCTGGCCGGTTTTGAAAAATCGGGACACTACTTTTTCGCGGAACCCATTGGCCGGGGATATGATTGCGGCATGCGGGTCGCAGTCGAGATCTGTAAGCTGATGGA
This sequence comes from Tateyamaria pelophila, assembly GCF_019966495.1. GTDB lineage: Bacteria > Pseudomonadota > Alphaproteobacteria > Rhodobacterales > Rhodobacteraceae > Tateyamaria > Tateyamaria pelophila. Next base: position 11,216 of record NZ_JAIMIA010000040.1, read on the forward strand.
CCGGAACCCCGGCATGAAGATGTCCGACCTGCGCAAAGCGCTGCCAAAAACACACTCGACTCCCACGATGTCGCCCTACTGTTCCGACCTTGAAAAATACGACACGCTGAACCGCATCGTCGAAAAACTGACCGCGATGCACAAAGCCCGCGACACGATCGCCGGACGCGCGATCAAGGAAGTAGTGACGGTGAACGGCGCTCGCGTCATCCTCGACAATGGTGGCTGGGGTCTGGTGCGGGCCTCGTCAAACACGCCAAATCTGGTAGTGGTCTGCGAAAGCCCCGAAAGCGAGGCGGAATTGCGCGCGATCTTTGCGGACATTGACGCGGTGATCCGGACAGAGCCATCCGTCGGCGATTACGACCAGACGTTTTAAGGCGCAACGCGAGACGATCCCCCGTAAGGCGCACCCATTGGTGCGCCATTGGCCTCAGTCAAAGAGCTTGCGCAGGCCCTTTGTGATTTCCTTTTCCAATTTCTGCTGAGCGGCCCCTTCGAGATCATCGGCCGAATCATCACCGAGGTTGAGTTCCTTGGCGATCCTTTCACGCAGCGCTGTCTCTGCCTCCTGTTTGAGGCGCTCCTTCTCTTCGGAAAAGTTCAGGTCAATCGCCGCTTCCAAATCCGGCAAGATGCGCGGGCTGGCCCAGGGGCCACGTATGCGCACCGGAATCGCGATGCCCGCGCCAGAATTCGCGCGCAGGGCGATCGGGGTAAATGTATAGTCTATGGTTTGCGCGCCCAAACCCACCTGCCCCTCGCCGCGCGCCTCATAGGCGGACAGTTTCAGCAGCAGATCATCATTGCGCAGCACCCCCGCATCCATGTCAAAGGTCGCGCCGAGACTGTCGAAAACCGTGGTGCCTCCACCCACTTGCCCGGACCGCATCAACCGGTCCAGATCAATGCCGATGATCGTGCCTTTTCCAAAGGATATGGCACCCTCGCCCGAAAGCGCGTTCATCAGCGCATCTACCGACGCGCCCGAAGTCAGAAATGAAAGCTCTCCATCCGCCTGCCCGGTCAGACGTTCGAAGCCGATGGCATCGCGCAGCAAACCCTGCATCCCCATGCCCCGCGCCAAAAGCTTGCCCCCCATCGACAGGCCCGACCGGTTGTTGACTACAAATTCTCCGGTGACGGTCCCATCATAAGCAACAACCTCGCGCAATTCGAACACCATGCGCGATCGGTCATTGCGCAGCAGCACCCGTGTTACTCCAAGATTGAACTGTCCCAGATCAACGCTGGCCGCCGTGAGCGCGATCTGACCGTTGAAGGTCGCAAGCGCGCTGGCGTCAATGCGATCCTTAGGCCACCCTTGGCCCGCGGGACTTGAAGCGCCACCGCCGTCGCTTTGCGTCGCGCTGGTCAAATCCAACGCGCCCGCCTGCAATTGCGCGTTGATCTGCGGTGTCCCGTTCAAATTGATATCAGCTGCCCCGACCAATCGATTGCCCCCCAAATCCACATCCAGTGCGCGCAAAGCCAGTCGTCGATCCGGGGTGAGTGTAAGATCGGTCGACAGCTGTACCGAACGGCCAAGACGAGCCGGCAATTTCGGTTGCGGCAGGGCAAGGGCTGCGAAAAACGCGTCCGTGCTGTCCAGATTTAGTGTCAGTTGTCCGGCAACCTCGCCTGCCGTGCTGCCGCGCCCGATCAGGCGCGCGGTGCCGCCGCCTGCCGTGACCGATACGTCCAACGGCCGGACCTCTCCGGCAATAAAACCCGCGAAGCCGTCAATTGTGGCTTGAAGATCAACGTCACTGTCTGCCGGGCTCAACGTCGCCGAAATCTCCGCCGCGCCCAGACGGTCCTGCCAGTCAAGAGTGAGATCGACGCCGGAATAGGAGACCAGGTCAGCCCCTTCCGCATCGTAGATCAGCGTCGCATCGGTGATTTCCAACCGCTCGATCAGCACGGCTTGCGCCGCACGGTCCGGGCTTGTCGCCGTCTCGATCTGGGCCGCGCCGCTGGCATCGGTGAAGATCCAGCTTGCCCGGCCATCCGCGCGGCTCTCCAACCGGATCGTCGGCCGCGTCGCTTCGATATTGGTAAAGCGGATCTCACCGCTCAGCAGGGACAGCGCGTCGACGCCGATCGTCGTATTCTCTGCGGTCAGCATCGGGCCTTGCCGTGCCCAGTCCGCGTTTCCAACTTCCAGCCCATCGGCGCTGATGCCCAAGACCGGCCAAAGGGTCATCGACACGTCCCCGTTGATGGTTACATTACGACCGGTGGCCAGCCTGATCTGGTCGGCGGCCAGCTTCGCGATCTTGTCGGCGGGTAGAAAAAACAGGGACACGCCTGCAACAAGGATAATAACGAGGACGAATCCGATCAGGCGTATGATCCATTTCATGGGGCTGCTCCGTTCTGACGACGATTATCAACGACCCTACAGTGCCGCATACGTGATCCCCAACCCTTTTCCCCGCGCCCGAGTTCACATAAGAGGCACTGATGAGCACAAACCCGCCAAATCTCCGCCCCGATCTTGCTCCCAAAGCAAGGCTGGATCCATCGCCGAAACCGGTGCAGGACGGCCAGCGCCGTCACGGACAGCCGACCATCGGCATGGTCAGTCTTGGCTGTCCCAAGGCGCTGGTCGACAGCGAGCGCATCCTGACCCGCCTGCGCGCCGAAGGCTACGGCATTTCGCCCGATTACAGCGGCGCGGATGCGGTCATCGTGAACACGTGCGGCTTCCTCGACAGTGCCAAGGCGGAAAGCCTGGAAGCCATCGGCGAAGCGCTGAATGAAAACGGCAAGGTGATCGTCACGGGCTGCCTCGGGGCAGAGCCTGACTATATCACCGGCGCGCACCCAAAAGTCCTGGCCGTGACCGGCCCCCATCAATATGAACAGGTGCTGGACGCAGTACATGCTGCTGTGCCGCCGGATCCGGATCCTTTCATCGATCTGTTGCCCGCCTCGGGTGTCAGCCTGACGCCGCGCCATTTCAGCTATCTCAAGATTTCAGAAGGTTGCAATCACAAGTGCAAGTTCTGCATCATTCCCGACATGCGCGGCAGGCTGGCAAGCCGCCCCGCCCGTGCGGTGATGCGCGAGGCCGAAAAGCTGGTGGAGGCCGGCGTGCGCGAATTGCTGGTGATCAGCCAGGATACCTCTGCTTACGGCGTTGATATCAAACATGCCGAGGCAAAGGGCCAAAATGGGTCAATTCACAGGGCGCACATCACTGACCTGGCCCGCGATCTGGGGTCACTCGGGGCGTGGGTCCGCCTGCATTACGTCTATCCTTATCCGCATGTGCGCCAGTTGATCCCGTTGATGGCGGATGGGCTCGTGCTGCCCTATCTCGACATCCCATTCCAGCACGCGCACCCCGATGTCCTCAAACGCATGGCGCGCCCTGCGGCGGCGGCCAAAACGCTGGACGAGATTGCCGCGTGGCGCGACATCTGCCCCGACCTCACTCTGCGCTCGACCTTTATCGTCGGTTATCCCGGCGAGACGGAGGCCGAGTTCCAGACATTGCTGGATTGGATGGACGAGGCGCAGTTGGATCGCGTGGGCTGTTTTCAATACGAAAACGTGGCCGGTGCACGTTCGAACGCCCTGCCCGACCACGTTGCAGCAGAGGTCAAGCAGGAGCGTTGGGACAGGTTCATGGAAAAGGCTGCGGCCATTTCCGAGGCCAAGCTGGCCGCGAAGGTCGGCCAGCGCCTTCAGGTCATCGTGGACGAGGTGGATGAAGACGCCGCAACGTGCCGCACCAAGGCGGATGCCCCCGAGATCGACGGAAACCTGTTCATCGATGAAGGTTTCGAAGCGCTCAAGGCTGGTGATATCGTGACGGTCGACGTGGATGAGGCGGGCGACTACGACTTGTGGGGACGGTTGGTGTGAAGCACGCGCGTTGATCTGACACCGGAGCCGGAATTTTAATCTGTTCGCGCCAAACCAAAACCTGCAAACCACCTGATGCAAAAGGAAATAACAGTCATGAGCACTCCAAGGATCGCCCAAACCGCTCCCTTTCCCGTCGACGTCGAGGCCGGAAAAACCTATTTCTGGTGCGCCTGCGGGCAGTCTTCAAAGCAGCCGTTTTGCGATGGCGCGCATAAAGACAGCGCATTTGCGCCCATAAAATATACAGCAGAAGCGAATAAGAAGGTATTTTTCTGTGGCTGCAAGGCCACGTCGAATGCGCCGCTCTGTGACGGATCGCACAACAAGCTTTAGTTCGTCATCGCGTCAGGACTTGTAAATATAGGGTTAATGTTCTATCTTTGTTCTCACAACAAGAGAACGGAGTGTCGCATATGTCCTATCATTCGCATCAGCCCGGCCTTTTTGACCCTGACCAAGGGGCGTTGCCGATCGTGCCGCCACAACCGGCGACGGAAAAACAGATTGCCTTTGCCAAATCCATCGCTGCGCGGCGTGGATTGAAGCTGTCGCCCGCATTGTTTCGAGATCGTGCAGGCCTCTCCGCGTGGATTGATCGCAGCAAACCGGCCACGCCCAGCGGCCAGTTTGCGAACTACCCCAGCGCAAAGCAGGTGCAATTTGCCGAGCGCATTGCACGGCTGAAACGGCGTGAAGTCCCCAGCGCATGTTTCAAGGACAAGGTCATGATGGCGCGCTGGATAGATGGCAACAAGCCGCGCTGACATGCGGCGCTTTGCCATGCTGTCTGCGTGCGGGTCCCGATTACGTACAAGGAATGACTAAGCAAACCCAAGTTCTGTACAACGCCGCATGCCCGGTCTGCCGGGCAGAGATTGAGCACTACGCGGCCTACTCTGCGCAACATGCCCTGCCGATTAGGTTCCAGGATCTGAATGCAGGCCAACTGGAGGCGTGGGGCCTGACCACCGAAGACGCCGCGCGACGGTTGCACGTGATGAAGGAAGAGGTGCTTTATTCCGGCATCCCGGCCTTTATCATCCTGTGGCAGGACATGCCGCGCTATCGCTGGCTGGCGCGGATTGTCGCGGTGCCAGGAATCTATTGGCTGGCTGTGCAGACCTATGACCACATTCTGGCACCGCTTTTGTACCGTTGGCACAAACGGCGGCAAAAGCGACCTGCCGAGACGTCATCCCGGTCCTGAGCGCTTCGGTGCTGGACTGACCTGAGACCAGAGGGCACTGTAATCAAATGCCATACCCACATTCTTCACGAGAAACGCTTGCAGATGCGTCTGTGCATGTCATCGGCGTGGTTGCCGGGCTCATTGCCTGCACCGCGCTGATCAGCCATGTCATCCAGACCCAGCCTACGCACCAGATCACTGCAACGACCATCTATGCCGGAGCCGTCGTTTTTGCGCTGATTGCGTCAGCGCTCTATCACCTTTTGCCATGGGATCGGATGCGACCGACGCTTCGGCGTGTGGATCACGCGGCCATCTATATCAAAATCGCCGCGACCTATACGCCGCTTGTCGTTCTGATCGGATCGGGCTTTGCCTATGCCGTGCTGGCGGCCGTCTGGGCCGTGGCGCTGATCGGTGCCATTGCCAAGCTCAGCTTTTGGTCACCGGATGCGCCGGGCGCCATCGCGCTTTATCTGGCCATGGGGTGGGCCAGTTTGCTTCTGATCTGGCCCATGTGGCAATCACTGCCCGGCATTTCGACCGGACTGATTGTTGGCGGTGGCCTGCTGTACACGCTGGGCGCGGTGTTCTTCGCGCGCGGCACCATGCGCTATCAGAACGCAGTCTGGCACATTTTCGTGCTCAGTGCATCCGCCTGCTTCTTTGGTGCCGTCACATTGGGCGTTTCAGCCTGAGCGGACCGCCAGCTCACCGAACTGCTCCGAGTTGCGGCAATACACAGGTGTTTCCGAGACGGCTCCGACCTGATCGGCCAACCATTTTTCACACCCATCCGCATTGCTGCATCCGGCGCAACGCAAAACCATATCGGCCAGCTCGCCGGGTTGCAGGTGCGCACGCATTGCGGCCTCTTCGAGATCGATGCCGCGGGCGGATGCCATGCGGTCTACCAGTGCGGCGTGACGCTTCAGACGATGATCAGACATGCTTTAGCCCTTTCCTTGGGTACACCCGGACCGTCCCATGCAGGCCGGACCCTCGCCTTGATTCAGATCAAAGAGCCTCCAGATAGGCACGCACACAGGTCTGAACATGGCGAAACCGGTCACCTCCGAGGTGTTTGCCGCCGTACCAGCGGGTCACCACGATCAGATGATCGTGCAGCCCCGCGCGGTCAAGCATTCGGATGATCACCATGCCAGCGCCGCTTTCGCCATCATCCCCCTTGATCGGTCCGCCTTCGCTCAGATGGACGGCCCAGCTATTGTGGGTGGCCCTGGCGTATTTTCGATCGGCTTTCAATTCACTTAGGGCCGCATCAACCGCCGCACGGTCTGCGACCGGGCAGCCGGACACAGCGTATCTGGACCCCCGATCCGTCAGGATTTGACCCAATTGCCTCAAGGTCAGGATTCCCGGACCCGACAGAGACCGCCGCGCGTGGTATCAAAGATGTATTGAACGACCAGTTTCTGAAGTTTCATAGTACCGTATTGTATTGGATAATCCGCGATGGAATTGCTCCTTTCACTGCCACCTTACATGCTCGAAACCATCGGCCTCTTGGGCTTTGCGCTTTACGTGATGAACTACGGCCTGCTCACATTGCAATGGTTGAACAGCAACTGCGCGATCTATTTCGCAATCAACCTGACGGCGGCCAGCTTTGTCCTGATCGGCCTTGCAGGCAGCTTCAATCTGGCGGCGGCCCTGATCCAGGGATTTTGGGTTGTGATGTCCATCCTCGGGCTCATCATACGGTTGCGCCAAAGGCGCAGCCGCCTCGCCTAAAGCCCGGCAGCGGTGCGCCGCACGATTTCGAGCCTTTGGGCATTGGGCGGATGCGTTCCAAGAAACCGGTCGCCCGGGTCCGGAATGCGATTGAAAAACTCCGCCCCGACCAAAGGATTATACCCGGCCCGCGCCGTTATGACGGTGCCCAGCGCATCTGCCTCAAGCTCAAATTCCTTCGAATAGCTCCGCGCGCCCACTTGCTGGCCGATCCTGATGGCCGATTCCACGGCGGTTGAATCGCCCCCTGACAGCGCGGCCAGTCCGCCAAAGATAACTGCGCCCGCTTCGGCGTTTGCGCGCTGCCGTTCGATATGGCCGGCCAAATGGTGGGCCGCCTCGTGGCCCATCACAAAGGCCAGCTCATCCGCGTTGCGCGCATCTTCGATCAGCGCCACGGTAAAGGCGATCACGGGTCGTCCGGTCTTATCAAGGGTTTGATAGGCGTTTGCAGGCTGACGCGGACGATCATCGACAACGATGCGAAAGTCGCAGTTTACGCCGCGCGTCCGCAACTGGCATTCGCGCTCGGCTACGGGTTCCACGCGTTGTGTCACCTGCGCGAAGGCCCGGGCAGATTGAGCAGACGTACGCAACTCATCAGGCGTGTCGACGGTTTGGGTTGGTACGACCGGTGCAGTGTTGGACACAACAACAGGCCCACAGGACACCGCCAGTGTCACAGCAACCAATGCCCCCATCCATCGCAACATACGCCAACGCCTTCGCCCGAAATACACGGGCATTAGTTTATCACGCCGCACGCCCGCTTCCAGCCCCCATCACGCAGCCGTGTTCCTCTAGGCAACCCTTCGCGGATGTCCTAGCATGGGGCCATGTTTACTATTGAGCACGAATTCGACGCCACCGTGATTACCCTCGTCGACGACGGGCAGGCCCCGCTGCAAGAAGATGTGGTGATCAACAGCTTTGCCGAATGCGTCACGGTCGAACAATACGACCCACGCACCGATGCGGTGGTCAGGATCACCCTGTCGCCCGAACAGCAACGCGATCTGGCCGCGGCCCTCGACTTGCCCGAAGGAGCCTATCAGTTGCGCAAGGACTAACCCAGAAAAAGGTCTGGACGCCTGACCTGTCTCTGATAGCTTGAAAAATGTTCAGGGAAAGGACATCGCATGAGCATTGGCACCAAAATCCGCACCTATTTCAACGGGGCCTGGCATGACGAAGACGTCGCAATCATGCGCGCGGCGGACCATGGCAGTTGGGTTGGCACCACGGTCTTTGACGGCGCGCGATTCTTTGACGGACGCGCGCCCGATCTCGAGGCGCACTGCGCCCGGGTGAACCGATCCGCAGAGGCGCTGATGATCACGCCGACCATGGAGCCTACCGATATCGCAGCAGCCGTGCGCGAAGGGTTGAAAGCCTATGACGCCTCGGATGCCGTCTATATCCGACCCATGTACTGGGCGATTGACGGCGATCCATCCGGCATCGTGCCAAAGGAAAACTCAACCGGGTTCGCGATCTGCCTGGAGGCCGTGCCGATGGCCGACCAGAATGCGTCGACCACGCTGGGGCGCACCCGCTTCCGTCGGCCCGTGCTGGAAGACAACGTCGTCAATGCCAAGGCCGGTTGCCTCTATCCCAACAACGCCCGGATGCTGGCCGAAGCGCGCCGCAACGGATTCGGCAATGCGCTGGTCGCCGATGCCATGGGCAATGTCGCGGAAAGTGCGACGGCCAACGTGTTCATGGTCAAGGACGGTACCGTCTTTACGCCCATTCCCAACGGCACGTTCCTGGCGGGTATCACCCGCGCCCGCCACATGAGCAACATGCGCGCAGACGGCATCGAAGTGCATGAAGCCGTTCTGTCGTTTGGAGATTTCGCGGACGCGGACGAAGTGTTTTTGTCCGGCAACATGATGAAAGTCACACCCGTGACCGGGTTCGAAGACAAAAGCTACCAGATCGGGCCCATCACCCGCCGTGTGCGGGACATGTACTGGGATTGGGCCGCAACGACCTGACCCTTGACGCGTCATAACATTGGGCAAAACCGCGCCCTGTCACCGTTTTAAACAGCGCACCGCTCCGCTTTTGCACGCACCATGCCGCTTGCGCGCGCAGAGCGCTTGCGCCATTGTCGGCGCGAAAGCGGAGGAACCATGCGCAAATTTCTGGTCGTGCTTGATGACAGTCGCGAATGTCTGAACGCTATGCGTTTTGCAGCAATGCGGGCGTCCAATACAGGTGGCGGGGTCGCAATCCTGTCGGTTATTCCGCCGGACGAATTCAATCACTGGATCGGCGTCGGAAATGTGATGCGTGAAGAGGCCCGGGAACGGATTCACGCGCATTTCGAAGTCTTCGCCAAGTGGATGCGCGACAAACAGGGCGTGGATCCGGAACTTGTGATCCGCGAAGGCCAGCCCGTCGACGAAATCATTTCTCAAGTGCGCGAAGACCCCGATATCGGGGTTCTGGTCCTGGGCGCAGGCACCGACAAGAAGGGCCCCGGCCCGTTGGTCACGCAACTGACGCGCAATTCGGGCAACTTGCCGATTCCGATCACGATTGTGCCCGGCGATCTGAGCAAGGAACGTCTGGAAGCGATCACCTGATCGAAACCGGCCTGATCGCGACCGGGGCGACACCATTGCCTGCGGTCCGGCGCACATTTCGTCATATTCGTATGTGTTCGCCTGTTTAGAATCGTTCCAAACCTTGACTTGAACGTCCCGTATCCGCATATCCTACGGTAACAGTCAGGAGATGCCCCATGTTCATTCAGACCGAATCGACGCCAAACCCCGCCACTCTCAAGTTCCTGCCCGGCCAGACCGTGCTTGAAACGGGCACAGCTGATTTTGCAACGGTCGAGGCCGCCACGAAATCCCCGCTTGCGGGCCGCATCTTTGCCGTCGATGGCGTCACCGGCGTGTTTTTCGGCAACGATTTCGTCACCGTGACCAAGGCCGACAGCGTTGACTGGGATCACATCAAACCCGCTTTGCTGGGCGCGATCATGGAGCATTTCCAATCCGGTCAGCCGATCATGGATGATGATCATGCGCCCGTGTCCGGCCACGCCGAACATAACGGCGAAGACGGCGTTGTCGTCGGCCAGATCAAGGAATTGCTCGACAGCCGTGTCCGCCCTGCCGTTGCGCAGGATGGAGGCGACATCACATTCCACGGCTTTGATCGCGGTGTGGTGTACCTTCATATGCAAGGGGCCTGTGCGGGCTGTCCGTCGTCCACTTTGACGTTGAAAATGGGCATCGAAAACCTGTTGCGGCACTATATTCCAGAGGTGACCGAGGTTCGGCCGGTTGCCGTCTGATAATACAGGGACCGAGCCTTTCACGGCTCGGTGCTGTTGAGGTGCCATGCGGTTGCATTTCTCTCACGCGCCTCCAAAGGTCGCTTGCTTCAACTGTTCGGAGTGCCGCTGCTGTACAGATGCGGCGTTTGCGGATTTCAGCCCCGACCAATTGCACGCAATTACCGATCTTGGCAGCCCCCGCAGCCACATAAAGGGCGCGGACAGTTGGGTCTGCGCCGACCGCGGATCGCCTCTTGCGGCAGGGTACGATAATCTGGTGGAACAAGTTGATGTGCCGCTTGGTATCATCGACCGGAGTGCCAGATTCTCCCCACAGATCCATTGTCACACAGATGCACGATTGCATTGGCTGCGCATTCAGGATGATGCCTGCCGCCAATCCGGACCCGGGCGTGCGCTCTTCTCAGGTGCAGCACCATGACAGGGCCTCTGATCCTTGGTTTTGACACCTCTGCCGCCCATTGTGCCGCAGCGCTCATACGCGGCAATTCAGTCCTTCATGCCTTCGGCGAAAACATGGCACGCGGACAGGCGGAGCGGCTGATGGGCTTGCTGAATGAAACACTGACCAGCCAGGGCCTGGATTGGTCGGATTTATCTGCGCTGGCCGTCGGAGTCGGTCCGGGTAATTTCACCGGTATCCGCATTGGCGTGTCCGCAGCACGCGGGCTCGCTATGGGTTTGGGTATTCCAAGCTACGGCGTCACTGGCTTTGAAGCGCGAATGCGGCTTGCGGGCCCCGGGACACGGGTTGCGATCGCAGCGCCCCGTGGAATGGCTTATATTCTAAATCCGGACGGTCCGATCAGCGTCCCGATGGACGACATTGCACACCCGGCACCGGAGCCAACCCCCGCTGAGCTTGCGGTTGCCATCGCAGAACACGCGGTCTCTCTCTGGCCACAAAAGGCAGTCCCACCGGCCCCGCTTTATATCAAGCCACCCGATGCCGCTCCTGCCAAAGATACGGCACCGACACTTTTGCCATGACGCCGAACACGCTGGCGCGCATACACGCCGCCGCTTTTACGCACGACCGCAGTTGGACCGCGCAGGAGTTCCGCGACCTGCAAGCCAGGCCACATACGCATCTTACGAAGGCACGGAACGGATTCGCACTTTGGCGCAGCATCGCGGACGAGGCCGAGCTTTTGACCATTGCCGTCGATCCGGCGGAACAGAACAAGGGCACAGGCCGAAGTCTAATGGGCGCGTGGATGACAAAAGCCGCCGAAACAGCAGAAACCGCGTTTCTTGAAGTGGCGGCCGACAACCTGACCGCTTGCAGACTCTATCGCCATTTTGGCTTCCGGACCGTCGCCACACGGCGAAATTATTACGCACGACCTGACGGGCACGCGGATGCCTTGGTCATGCGCGCTCCGCTCCCCTTCTCTGTTCCCTGAAAATCCTCGGGGGGATGCGCCGTCAGGCGCATTGGGGGCAGACGGCCCCCGCCCAAAGGTTATGCTTTACCTTGCGTGACCAGAGTTGCGCAGCATCCGACATCAAAAAGCGGTTGACCCCATCCCGCCCCTGCGGCCTAATCCCGCATGATCAAAGCGATCCCGGGCCGACGCAGCTCTGCCGCTGCCGCCCCAACCAAGAAAACTGGGAGTAATGACCACATGACCTTCATGCAGAAAATCCTCGGCGCGACGGCTGCAATGGCCCTGTCGACCGGCTCAGCGTTGGCTGATCCTGCGCTGATCTTCGATCTCGGCGGCAAATTCGACAAATCGTTCAACGAAGCCGCGTTCAACGGCGCCAAACGTTGGGCCAACGAGACTGGCGGAACGTTCCGCGAGATCGAGCTCCAATCCGAAGCACAGCGCGAGCAAGCCCTGCGCCGCTTTGCGGAATCCGGTTCCAATCCGATCGTGATGGCAGGTTTTGCCTTTGCCGACGCGCTGGGCCAGGTGGCCGCCGACTACCCTGACACGAAATTCACGATCATCGATATGGTTGTGGATGCGCCAAACGTCCGTTCCGTTGTGTTCAACGAGCACGAAGGATCCTACCTTGTCGGCATGCTGGCCGCAAAAGCCTCCAGTTCCGGCACGGTCGGTTTTATCGGCGGCATGGACATTCCATTGATCCGTAAGTTTGCTTGTGGCTACGCTCAAGGCGTGAAAGCCGTTAACCCGGACGCCACAATTGTCGCCAACATGACCGGTACCACTCCGGCCGCATGGAATGACCCCGTAAAGGGCTCCGAACTGACCAAGGCGCAGATTTCACAAGGTGCTGACGTGGTCTATGCAGCTGCTGGTGGCACCGGGGTAGGTGTTTTGCAAACCGCCGCTGACGAAGGCATCCTGTCGATCGGTGTGGACAGCAATCAGAACTATCTGCACTCCGGCAAAGTCCTCACGTCGATGATGAAGCGCGTGGACAACGCCGTATTCTCTGCCTTCAGTGACGGCGCGGACATGCAAACCGGGTTTATGGTCATGGGCCTCGCCAATGGCGGTGTCGGTTACGCGCTGGATGAACATAACGAAGACCTGATCTCAGCATCCATGCGCAATGCCGTGGACGAGGCATCGGACCAGATCGCTGCCGGCGACCTGACCGTGCATGACTACATGTCCGATGACAGCTGCCCCGTTCTGGACTTCTAAGCACGTCAAAAAATGATTGCTGGGCCGCGCGGACTGACCCGACGCGGCCCAGATTTTTCGTACGAAAAATCTCTCCTGCCTCACGGATGCCGCACATGACCGCCCCCGCCATCGAACTCAAAGGCATCTCCAAGGCCTTCGGCCCCGTGCAAGCCAACAAGGACATCTCCATTCGTGTGATGCCGGGCACGATCCATGGCATTATCGGCGAAAACGGTGCGGGCAAGTCCACCTTGATGTCGATCCTCTACGGCTTTTACAAGGCGGATGCGGGCGAGGTTTTCATCAGCGGTCAAAAAACCGACATCCCGGACAGCCAGGCCGCTATTGCCGCTGGTATCGGCATGGTTTTCCAGCATTTCAAACTGGTCGAGAATTTTACAGTCCTTGAAAATATCATCCTTGGCGCAGAAGACGGCGGCCTTTTGCGCCCCTCTCTGGCAAAGGCCCGCACCACTTTGCTGGAGCTTGAAAAGGAGTACGACCTGAAGGTCGACCCGGATGCCGTAATCGAAGAGATCGGCGTCGGCATGCAACAGCGCGTCGAGATTCTCAAAGCCCTCTACCGCCAGGCCAATATTCTGATCCTCGATGAACCAACCGGGGTACTCACACCCGCTGAAGCAGACCAGTTGTTTCGCATTCTCGGTCGCCTGCGCGAAGAAGGCAAAACGATCATCCTGATCACGCATAAACTGCGCGAAATCATGGAGATCACCGATACGGTTTCCGTGATGCGCAGAGGCGAAATGACGGCAACGGTCAAGACCGCTGACACTTCTCCCGAGGAGCTTGCCGAATTGATGGTCGGGCGCAAAGTCCTTCTGCGCGTCGACAAGACACCGGCCAAACCCGGCGCAGTCGTTCTGGACGTCAAGAACCTCAAGGTCGTGGATGATCAGGGGGTCGAACGGTTGCGCGGGATCGACCTGCAAGTCCGCGCAGGCGAAGTTCTGGGCATCGCAGGCGTTGCGGGCAATGGTCAATCAGAACTTCTTGAGGTGCTCGGCGGATATGCAGACGCCACCGGAACGGTCACACTCAATGGTACGCCTATCGAACTCACGGGCAAAAACGCCGACGGTCGCTCACGCCGCAACCACGGCATCGCCCATGTGCCCGAGGACCGGCAGCGCGAAGGGCTGATCATGGATTTCGCAGCCTGGGAAAACACAGCCTTCGGCTACCACAGAGACCCGGCTTATCAGTCCGGCATCCTGCTGAACAACGCAGCGATCAAAACCGACACACAAGCCAAGATGGATCGGTTTGATGTCCGCCCGCCCCATCCTCATCTGGCGGCCAAGAACTTTTCCGGCGGCAACCAGCAAAAGATCGTCCTGGCCCGTGAAATCGAACGGAACCCTGATCTGTTGCTGATCGGGCAGCCCACCCGCGGTGTAGATATCGGAGCGATCGAGTTCATCCATCAGCAAATCGTGGCCCTTCGGGATCAGGGCAAGGCGATCCTCTTGGTCTCGGTCGAACTTGAGGAAATCCTGTCCCTCGCAGACCGGGTTGCGGTCATGTTTGATGGCCAGATCATGGGCGAACGGCAATCAACGGAGACCAACGAGAAAGAGCTCGGGCTTCTTATGGCAGGCGTTCAGACATGACGTATTATCTTGGCCAGAAATATCTAGTGGGAGGCCCATCGGGCCGCGGGCAAAGCCCCTTTTCACGGCGCGCCACATGTCGCGCAGAAGCTAGGATCGGAGCGCACCCATGGACGTGATGCCCAAATGGGCCGAAGTCGTGCTCGTCCCGCTTATCTCACTGGCCTTGGCAGCAATCCTGTCTGCCTTGGTCATCCTTGCAATCGGAGAGGACCCGGTTGCAGCCGTCAAACTCATGGTTTCCGGCGCTCTGGGTTCGACCTATGGCTGGGGCTACACCCTGTATTACGCCACGAACTTCATGTTCACGGGCCTTGCCGTGGCCGTCGCCTTTCATGCCGGCCTTTTCAACATAGGTGGCGAAGGGCAAGCCATGCTGGGCGGGCTCGGCGTCGCATTGGTGTGCCTGTTCATCCCCTGGCCACATTGGACACTCGCAATCCTGGGTGCCACGGTTGGCGCGGCAGTGTTCGGTGCGGCATGGGCTGCGATCCCCGCCTATCTGCAGGCCAAGCGCGGCAGTCACATCGTGATCACCACGATCATGTTCAACTTTATCGCGGCCGCGGTGCTGAATTACATGCTGGTCAACGTGCTGCGCCCACAAGGGTCCATGGACCCGGCGACACAACGTTTTCCGGAGGCGGTTCACCTGCCGTCCCTGCATGAATTGCTGGCGCCCCTCGGTATCTCGTTTTCCAAAGCCGCCCCTGCGAATGTTTCGCTGTTGATCGCGATTGTTGCCTGTGTCGCGGTATGGCTCCTGATCTGGCGCACCGCTCTGGGCCTTGAAATCAGGTCCTACGGCAAGTCCGGGCGTGCAGCGCGCTACGCTGGTATCGGGTCGGTTCGGATCACCATGATCGCAATGCTCATTTCGGGCGGGTTGGCCGGGATGATGGCCATCAACAACGTGATGGGCGAAGCCGAAAGGTTGGTTTTGAACGCCGTCGAAGGGGCTGGCTTTATCGGCATCGCCGTCGCTCTGATGGGGCGCAGCCACCCCTTCGGCGTCTTCCTTGCCGCCATTTTGTTCGGCTTTCTCTATCAGGGCGGCGCCGAACTGGCCCTGTGGACGTCGATACCGCGCGAATTGATCGTGGTAATCCAGGCTCTGGTCATTCTGTTTACAGGCGCACTCGACAACATGGTGCGGATGCCGCTGGAGCGTCTGTTCCTGGCGATCCGCAAGTCGCGGACCGCCAAAGCCACGAAACCGGCGGAGTGAGCTGATGAACTTTCTTGCACTCTTTGACCTCTCCGTTCTCGACACGACCATGCGTCTTGCAACCCCGCTGTTGCTGGCCTGTCTGGCCGGGCTCTTTTCCGAACGGGCCGGTATCTTTGATATCGGACTGGAAGGCAAAATGCTGGCTGCGGCTTTCTTTTCCGCAGCTCTCGCCGCCATAACCGGTTCGGTCTGGGTTGGCCTCGCGGCGGGCATCGGCGCGTCACTGGTCCTGTCGGCTGTGCACGGGCTGGCCTCTATCACCTTTCGGGGCAACCAACTGATCTCCGGCGTTGCAATCAATTTTCTCGCTGCGGGTCTCACAGTCCTGATTGCCCAAAGCTGGTTCCAGCAGGGCGGACGCACGCCTTCACTGCTGACCGGCGGGCGTTTCGAGCCCATCACCCTGCCCTTTGCAGACGCATTCAGCACTGTGCCCTTTTTTGGACCGATCTATGCGGAGCTGATTTCGGGCCACTCGATCCTCGTTTATGTCGCTCTGCTCTGTGTGCCCGGCACATGGTATATTCTCTTTCGCACCCGCTTTGGTCTGCGTTTGCGCGCGGTTGGTGAAAACCCGGCCGCAGTGGATACGGCCGGGGTGTCCGTCATCGGACTGCGCTTTGCGGCCGTCGGCATCTGCGGCATCCTGTGCGGGATCGCGGGGGCCTATCTGGCGACAGGATTACAAGCGGGCTTTGTCAAAGACATGACGGCGGGCCGGGGTTTCATCGCGCTTGCCGCGTTGATTTTTGCCAAATGGCGCCCTTGGCACGCCCTCTGGGCCACTCTGTTGTTCGGATATTTGCAGGCCATCGCGCTGCGCCCTGACATTATCGAAGGCGCGCTTGGATTCAAGGTTCAGGTGCAATTGCTCGACGCGCTGCCCTATATCCTGACGGTTGTGATTCTGGCCGGGTTCGTAGGCAAGGCAATTCCGCCGCGCGCCGGTGGCGAACCCTACGTGAAAGAACGTTAGCGAAAGCGCACCAAGGGTACGCCCTTGCCATAGCTAGTGCCAGATTTCACCAAACCATCAGCCCAGTTTGCTGCGTGGCGGCATCACACCTTGATTTCGACACCAACCCCGGCCACAAGTGAATATGCAAATCTACCTGCCAATCGCCGAGGTATCGGTCAATGCTTTCCTCCTTCTGGGGTTGGGAGGCATGGTTGGCATCCTTTCGGGCATGTTTGGCGTCGGCGGTGGGTTTTTGATGACCCCGTTGCTGTTTTTTATCGGCATCCCTCCCGCCGTGGCAGTCGCCACCGAGGCCAACCAGATTGTGGCCTCGTCGTTTTCCGGCGTTCTTGCGCATTTCAGGCGAAAGACGGTGGACCTCAGGATGGGCTGTGTGCTGCTGGTCGGCGGTCTGATCGGCGCGGCACTCGGTGTTATGCTGTTCAACTATTTGAAGTCGATGGGTCAGGTCGATCTGCTGGTCAAACTGTGCTACGTCGTGTTTCTGGGTGTGATCGGTGCGCTGATGTTCATCGAAAGCCTGAATGCTCTGCGCAAGACAGCCAAGGGCGGTACGGTTTCGACGCGCCGCAAGCACGGGTTTGTCCACAAACTGCCGTTCAAGATGCGCTTCCGGGTGTCTGGCTTGTATATCTCCGTCATACCGCCCTTGCTGGTCGGGCTGGCGGTGGGCGTGTTGGCGGCGATCATGGGTGTGGGGGGTGGTTTCATCATGGTGCCCGCGATGATCTATCTGCTGGGCATGCCCACCAAGGTCGTGATCGGCACATCGTTGTTCCAGATCATCTTTGTCACGGCGTTTACCACCATGCTGCACGCAACCACCAACTTTACCGTTGATGTCGTGCTTGCTGTCTTGCTGCTGGTCGGGGGCGTTGTCGGCGCACAGATCGGTACACGCATCGGCGTCAAGATGAAGGCCGAACGGCTGCGGTTTCTCTTGGCCCTCATGGTCTTGTTGGTCTGCGGCAAGCTTGCCTTTGATCTGTTGGTTATGCCGTCCGAGCTGTTTTCGGTTGGCGCCGTGGAGGGGCATTGATGCGTTGGCTCATTGCCTTGCTTTTCATGACCGTACCGGCCCTTGCCGAAACCGTGGTGCTGGGGCTCAGCCAAAACGAAATTGCAATCACGACCAGCTTTGATGGGTCTGAAATTCTGGTCTTTGGGGCTGTCAAACGCGAAGAACCCATCCCCGAGGGCCCGCCGCTTGAAGTGATCGTGACCGTCGCCGGACCGTCTGAGCCCGTCAACGTGCGGCGCAAGGAAAAACGGTTCGGCATCTGGGTGAATATCGATGCGGTCGAAGTGGACCAGGCGCCAAGTTTCTATGCGGTCGCGACAAGCGGGCCCTTGCGCGATGTGCTCAGCGAGGTCGAAGATTTGCGTCACAAGATTTCGGTGCCGCAAGCGATCCGCTCCGTCGGCGCGCCGATGGGCATCACAGATGCGGCCAGCTTTACCGATGCGTTGATCCGCATTCGCACGGCGAACAACTTATATCAGCTTATGGAAAGTCACGTGGCGGTCGATGACCAGACCTTGTTCCGTGGTCGCATCGAATTGCCCGCCGCGTTGACTGAGGGCGATTATCAAACGCGTATTTTCCTGACACGCGGCGGCGAGGTCATCTCAGAATATGAAACATCCATTGATGTCCGAAAGGTGGGATTGGAACGTTGGCTGTTTGGATTGAGTCGCGAGCAACCGATCCTGTACGGTCTCATGTCACTGGCGATCGCAATTGCCGCCGGGTGGTTGGCATCGGCCGCATTTTCCCTCCTGCGCACCTAGTCGCCTGCGGCGTGCGGCGGAACGAGGGGCCAGCCCCTCGTGCTCCCCGGGATATTTATCAGCCAAGAGAAGATGCAGGTTACGTTTCGGGTTCTGCTTCGAGAGTCAGTGGCGCGGCAGGGAGTGTTCGCAGATCATCCACGCGTAGCCCTGCGGTCGGTTTTGACAACCGGTTCCGCACCACCCAGATGAGCCGATCCTGGGCGCGCGTGATCGCCACATAGGCGAGCCGTTTCCACAGCGGTTGCCCTGCTTCCATCCGGCCCATGCGGGCAGCGGCATAGAGATCAGGCGCAAAGACCTGAACTGTTTCCCACTGTGACCCCTGAGCCTTGTGAATCGTCACTGCGGCACCGTGCAGAAAGGTCGCGCCCATGCGGGCTGCAAAGGGGATGAACGGCTCTTCTTCATCCGGTTTTTCGATCTTGACGATGGAGGCCGCGGACACTTGCGGGTCTTCGGCCCCCATGACGTGCAGACGCGAAAAACCGGGTTTGCGCCCTTCACCCAGATAGATCACCTGCGCGCCCTTGATCAGACCGCGCGCTTCGAGATCGAGGCGTTTGTTGCGGTGTTTGAGCGGCAGTTCGAGACCATCGCAAATGAGCGGCTCCCCTTCCAGCAACGCGTCCTCCGGGGCACCATAGACGTTGCGGAATGCGTTGATCAGGCGGATGCGCGTGGCATTGCGCCAGACCAGAACCGGGCTGCGCGCCATCAGATCCACTTCGACCCTTTGCCCCCACACCACGCGGTCATCTCGGGCGGCCGCATCTTCGACCATTTTCTCGAACCTGTAGAAATCAACCGCCGGGTCGGCCAGTGCATGGGCCAGATCAAGGATGGGGTTATCCGCTTCCTGTCTGTGCACACGGTTCAAGTGCAAAACCCGAGGGCTGGGCAGTTTTTCGAAGACCATGGTGCCGGATTGGTTGACCGGCGCCAGCTGTGCCGGATCTCCGAACAGAAGCAATGTCGGAAATATATCCTTAAGGTCTTCGAACTGCTTGTCGTCGAGCATCGAGGCTTCATCGACGAAACCGATATCGAGCGGTTCTTCACGCCGCTTCCACCCGGTGATGAAATCCGAGCCGCGCAGGCCTGCCGCCGCCAGGGCACCCGGGATTGATTTGTTGGATTGGTAAAACGTGAAGGCACGGTCGAGCGCGAGATCCGTCAAGCCTTCGACCTCGGGCCGGTCGCCATTGCCCGAAAGCCATTCGGCGATGCGTTCGTATTCCGGATCGTAAACCGGCGTATAGAGAATCCGATGGATCGTGGTCGCTGGGACTCCGCGAAAGCGCAGGACCGACGCGGCCTTGTTCGTCGGAGCCAGAATGGCCAGCGTTCGTTTGTCGCGTCTTTTGCGGCTTTCATAATCCCCGGAGACGATGTCGAGCCCCGCGTTTTCAAGCGCTTTGTAGAGTTCCGCCAGCAACAGCGTTTTCCCCGATCCTGCCTTGCCGGTAATCGCCATGACGGCGGTGGCGGATCCTTTGGGCGGGCTGAGCAGCGCATCATCCAGATCGATACCAGCGCTGCGCAACATCTCTGTTACACTGTCATAAGCGCTGGCTTGATCGTCGGAAAGCGAAAGGGTCGTGGTCATGGCGCGACCCTATAATGGGGCCGCGTCGGGGACCAGCAGGATCAGGCGCTGCGTGCGAAATCTACGACGTTTGTCGTGCCAAATGCGCGGTCGAACCACTGACGCGAGAGATGTTGCGATACCCCTGCCCGCTCTGCCACCAGTGCTGCGTCACGATCGTCGAAATGCCACAGGCCGACGCTGATCTGCTCGCGGCCCGATCCGGTGCTGCCCAACACCTCGGGCGATGCGCCGATCATGCGGTATATGCGTACCATGCGAGCATCAAACACGCCCACAAAATGCTCCACCCCGAAATTCTGCATGACTTCACCACCGCCCAACATCAGGGCCGCAGCCACATGGCTGCCGGCCCCACGCGTCAGGCAAAACCGGGTGCATTCCCAGATCAGCGGGCTGGTGATCGGCCCGGACATCAGATCACCAAAATGTTCGTTGACCATCGTGCGCCCGGTGGTCGGGAGGAACCGCATGGAGCCACCATGGCTGCCGTCGGGTTCTTCCCAGATCACATAAAGCGGGTTCAAGTCATCGTATTCGTCTCGTTCCGCTCCGTTTTCGTCCACCGTTACATCCCAACCGAGACGCTTTTTGAACTGGTCTGCACGGTCCTAAACATGGTCCGGGCAAGCTTTGGGTGGTTCTTGAGATCGGCGGCATAAACGTAACGCAACATGAGGGGGCTCCTTGTCAGACCGTTCAGGTATGACCGAAGTACTACCAATGCGTGCGTTAACATCGCCTGACGTAGACGTGCGATGTCCTCCCGCGACGGGCAACGGGGGGTGTCAAACCACGATGAGGCCCCGACTCAATGCGCGGGCGACGGCGTGCGTTGTGTTCATTGCGCCCAGTTTAAAGCGGGCGCTTTCGATATAGACCCGCAAGGTATGCTCGGAAATCGACAAGGTGTCGGCAACCTGCGCGCGGCTGTAACCCATGGCCAGTAAAGTGATCGAATCAACTTCACGTGGGCTGAGTGCCTGGGACTGTTCCGGCTTGCGGTCCGGCTCGAACTCCAATGCTTTCTGGTTGAAGTAGTGGGCGATCAGGATCAGGTCGCGGCGATGCGCTTCGGTCCAGTCCGCCCACCACGTGTCATTACATGAGTGGCTTACGGTAAAGAGCGCAAACTGCCCGTTCGGCCCCCGGATCGGCACAGAATACCCCTGATTGCCGACCCCATATTCAATCGCCTCCGCCTGAAAGGACTTTGCCGCCTTGCTGGACCAATCCAGCCTTTTCCAGTCGACCGGATGAAACCTTTGGAAGCATCCCAGAATGACAGGATCGACCCGCACATAGTTAAGTTCAAGGTAGCGGGCGCGCCATACATCCGAATAGGTCCCGCATCCATATTGACCACCAACAGAATCCACCCAGTGATATACGACATGGTCAATCCCATAGTGGTCGCACAACGCCTCGGTGGCGGCCTGAAGCGCCTCAAGCCCTTCAGCTTGTTCCAGTTCCTCCATAATATGTTCCAACGGCTGCATCGCCGTTATCACGCTGACCATCCTGCGCATTCCTTATCGCGGCGATCTCGGTCATCGCAACGATCGCCGTATCATCCAACTGCTCTGCAAGCGCAGGCATGCCGTTTGCACGTGCAAAAGTCTTGAGGTCCGTAAGAACGTCCAGTATCCATTCACTTCTCATGCGTAGACTCACCTTCAAGTAGTTAATGAAACGTTAAAGCAACTATAGCATGTGTTAACTATGGGATGATATTCGCGGATTTTCACTCCCCAGAAATGGTGAGGTGTAAAATTGTAACGCATTGAAACTGTTGCGATGGTTCAAAACGCAAAAACGCCCGCACAATCCTAGGGTGATTCGCGGGCGCTTAAGTTCAGTCAGAAATTGTAAACGTTAACGCCGCGCCTCCAGCGCATCCTCCAACGTACGTAACCCTGTCTTGGGTGCTTGCACCAAAACGGCCATGTTTCCCGGCTTGTGTTCGTTGCGTAGCATCTTCATGTGCGCCGCAGGCAGGTCGGCCCAATCGAAAACTTCGGACATGCACGGATCAAGGCGGCGCTCGACCATCAGGTTGTTGGCCGCCGATGCCTGTTGCAGATGCGCAAAGTGGCTGCCTTGCAGGCGCTTTTGGTGCATCCACATGTAACGAACGTCGAAAGTACAGTTGAACCCGGTGGTGCCTGCACAAATCACGACCATGCCGCCTTTTTTGCAGACAAAGGTCGACACGGGAAACGTGCTTTCGCCGGGGTGTTCAAACACCATGTCGACGTTCACGCCCTTGCCCGTGATGTCCCAGATCGCCTTTCCGAATTTCCGCGTTTCGGTGAACCACTCCTTGTACTCGGGCGTGTTCACCGTCGGCATCTGACCCCAGCAATTGAAGTCCTTGCGGTTCAGAACGCCCTTCGCCCCCAGGTCCATGACGAAATCGCGTTTGGATTCGTCACTGATTACGCCAATTGCATTCGCGCCAGCAGTGTTGATCAACTGGATCGCATAAGACCCCAAACCGCCCGATGCCCCCCAGACCAGAACGTTCTGACCCGGTTTGAGATCATGTGGTTCATGGCCGAAAAGCATCCGGTACGCCGTGGCCAGCGTCAGCGTATAGCAGGCACTTTCCTCCCAGGTCAGGTGCTTGGGGCGCGGCATCAACTGTTGGCTTTGCACGCGGGTGAACTGGCTAAAGGACCCATCGGGGGTTTCATAGCCCCAGATCCGCTGCGTCGGTGAATACATGGGATCACCGCCGTTGCAGTGCTCATCGTCACCATCATCCTGATTGCAGTGAATGACGACCTCGTCGCCGACTTTCCAACGCTTGACCTTGTCGCCAACGGCCCAAACGATGCCCGCAGCGTCAGAGCCCGCGATGTGATAGGGTTGCTTATGACCATCAAACGGGCTGATCGGCGTCCCCAGAGCGGCCCACACACCATTATAGTTGACGCCCGCCGCCATCACGAGAACCAGAACGTCGTGACTATCCAATTCCGGCACATCGACAACTTCTTGCAGCATGGCCGAATCCGGCTCCCCGTGACGCTCCCTGCGGATTGCCCATGCGTACATTTGCTTGGGCACATAACCCATCGGGGGGATTTCTCCCATCTCGTAAATATCTTTCTCGGGCGCGCTATAGGACGCAATACCTGTGTCGAGTGCCATGTCAGCCTCCTTAAAATATGACCGTGCTGCAGCGCAGAATCGCTAGCCTTTGCCGTGGATATGGCCTGTCACGCAACAAAGCAACACCAAATACATGTCATTTTGAAATTTTATAACTTTGCGCACGCAGCAATTAGGCTGAACCGCGCTCTGTCTCCGTTACCGGCTTCAAGGAGTTGGCGTAGAACTGCAAAAGCGCACGTTGCGCATCGACAGAAACCCAGCCTGCGGGGCTGTCCGCAATCATATCGCGCTCCAACATTTGCGTCCGCGCCGCCGCCACCTGCTTTGCAAGGGTTTCCCGCGATACCTCGGGCAATGCCCCACGATATCGTGGCAGTGAATTGAAAACAGCCGTGTTCAACGCTTCATCCTTCAGCGGCTGATCAGCCTCCAGAAAAACATGTGACAACACCGGGACAAACATCACCGGCATCACATTTTCTATTCGTGATTTCAGCTCCGCCGCCAAGGCTTCGATATCATTGCCAGCCTCGAAATCGCGCAGCGACAGCGGCTCACCGAAATTCACGGCGGCACCGCCAAATCGCGTATAGCGGCCGCGCATCTTCTCCCAGAGCTTTTTCAGGATGAACGTCATGATAACGGACATCTTGGCGCCAAAGCGTCGATCTCCGCGCTGGTTCGCCGCGATCAACACCCGGTCTTCGAGGACCCGGTCATAGTTGATCGACACAGGGACGAAAACGATATCGCGGCGCTTGGGATCGAATCCCTCAACCACATAAGACAGCAAACCCATCTTGAGCGGCTTGAGTTTGCCATCCACCGTCAGGCCACCTTCGGGAAAGATGGCCTGGGTCACGCCACCTTGGGTGGCCATCTGAACATAGCGCGCAAGGACTTTGCGATAGAGCGCGCCCCGCGACTTGCGACTGATGAAATACGCCCCCATGGATTTGATCAAACGGCTGAGTGGCCAAACCCGCGCCCACTCCCCCACCGCATAGCTGAGGGCGGACGCGTTCGCGGCCAGATACGTTACCAATACGTAATCCATGTTGCTGCGGTGGTTCATCACGAAAACAATCGTCGCGTCGGAACTGACACCCTTGAGGCGTGTATCGTTATCGTCACCTGTGCGCACATCATAAAGCGCAGTGGCAAGCCATTGCGCCGCCCGAATACCAAAACCGAAATAGGCAAAAGCCGAAAAGCTGGGCACGATTTCGCGCGCGTAGCGCCGTGCCTTCTCAAAGGCGACGTTTTCAGGGGTATTGTCGGCTTTGGCCTGATCCACGATCGCCTGCGTCACTTGCGGATCATAGATGAGGCGTTGAATCATATCGTAGCGCCGCGCCAGTTTGAATGGCTCGATCGGCCGGGTCAGTCTGGTGTTCAGCTTTGCAACGGCCCTTTCCAGACGTCGACGAAAGAACCAGCGCACCGACGGCAAAAGAAAATGACTGAGCGCCGTGACCGCCGCAAACAGCATGATCAGCACAAAGAGCCAAAGAGGGAGTTCTACTGTTTGCGTCATTGCCCGAAGTCATACAGGATACCTCGCAGGGGAAACAGACTGTATACGTGCTGGCCGGATGGTCTTTTCATCCTCAGCTTCAGCTGGATATATGAAACCAAGTCCGTCTTCAAACCTGGGATTATGGCCCGGATCGGTGTGCTTGCAGTCTCGACTGCGAGCACTACCGGCATGGCTTGGCGCGCGCCAACTGGCATTTAACAAATGGGTCGTGGTACGGATCAGGATCTGGGCGGTCTTGACGGCCTGCCGTTGAATCGGCGGGGGCAGAGAGCCCGCGTCTTGATCAAAACACGAAAGCGTCTCACCTTTAATGGCCCGCGCACCTGATCCGAACATCGTTTGCGCGCGCTCGGCTGGATCCCGTTGCTTTTGGTGCTTTGGCCGCAACGCAGCAATTGCCGCGATGCGGCGAATTGACAGCGCCACAAAATTACCTATACCAAAGATAAAACGTAATTTTGTTGCTTAATCGATTCACGAGGCCCCGATGACACAGAAAGACCGCCCTTGGCTGATCCGCACTTACGCAGGACACTCGACCGCCTCGGCGTCGAACGCGCTGTACCGTTCAAATCTGGCCAAGGGGCAAACCGGCCTCAGCGTCGCGTTCGATCTGCCAACTCAGACAGGATACGACAGCGACCATGTGCTCGCGCGCGGAGAGGTTGGCAAAGTCGGTGTTCCGGTGGCCCATCTCGGTGATATGCGCGCCTTGTTTCAGGACATCCCGCTGGATCAGATGAATACCTCGATGACGATCAACGCGACCGCCCCTTGGTTGCTGTCACTATATATTGCGGTGGCCGAGGAACAGGGCGCGGATGTCGCCGCCCTGCAGGGCACCGTTCAGAACGATCTGATCAAGGAATACCTCAGCCGCGGGACCTATATCTGCCCACCCAAGCCATCATTGCAGATGATCGCCGATGTGGCGGAGTATTGCTATACCAATGTGCCGAAATGGAACCCGATGAACGTGTGTTCCTACCATCTGCAAGAAGCCGGTGCGACGCCGGAACAGGAACTGGCCTTTGCCCTCGCGACCGCCACGGCTGTGCTGGACGAATTGAAACCGCGCATTGATCCGGCAGACTTTCCCGCGCTTGTCGGGCGCATTTCGTTTTTCGTGAATGCAGGCATCCGTTTCGTCACCGAAATGTGCAAGATGCGCGCCTTTGTCGATTTGTGGGATGAAATCTGCGAAGAGCGCTACGGCGTCAGGGATGCAAAATACCGACGGTTCCGCTATGGTGTGCAGGTCAATTCATTGGGTCTGACCGAGCAACAACCCGAAAACAACGTGTACCGCATTTTGATCGAAATGCTGGCGGTCACCCTGTCGAAGAAAGCCCGCGCCCGCGCCGTGCAATTGCCTGCGTGGAACGAAGCGCTTGGCCTGCCCCGGCCCTGGGATCAGCAGTGGTCCATGCGGATGCAGCAGATCATGGCCTATGAAACGGACCTGCTGGAGTTTGATGATCTGTTCGACGGGAACCCGGCCGTAGACGCAAAAGTCGAAACCTTGAAAGACGGCGCCCGCCACGAATTGAGCAATCTTGACGCGATGGGCGGCGCGATTGCGGCGATCGATTATATGAAATCACAATTGGTCGGCTCAAACGCCGAACGTCTGGGCCGCATTGAACGGGGCGAAACCGTGGTGGTCGGTGTGAACAAGTATCAGGCCGGCGAACCGTCCCCCTTGATGACCGGTGATGGCGGGATCATGGTGGTCGACCCTGCCGTTGAGCAGGAACAGATTGATCGTTTGAACGAATGGCGTTCTGAGCGCGACAGCGCCGCAGTGGACGCAGCACTCGCAGATCTGAGGGCCTGCGCCGCCGCGGGCGAGAACGTGATGCCAGCCTCGATCGCTGCGGCGCGAGCTGGGGTGACAACCGGCGAATGGGCCGCCCAGATGCGCGCAGTCCACGGAGAGTACCGGGGGCCGACCGGCGTGAGTGCGGGCCAGTCCAACATGACCGAAGGATTGGACGATCTGCGCGAAGCCGTTAACGCGGTCAGCGACAGGCTGGGCCGCCGCCTGAAATTCCTTGTTGGCAAGCCCGGGCTTGACGGACACTCAAACGGCGCCGAGCAGATCGCCGTACGCGCGCGCGATTGCGGTATGGACATCGCCTATGAAGGCATCCGCCTTACACCCGAAGAAATTGTGGCGGCCGCACGCGAAGATGACGCACATGTTGTCGGGCTTTCCATCCTGAGCGGCAGTCACATTCCCCTTGTCGAAGACTTGCTGGATCGCATGCGCGCAGCAGGGCTGGGCCATATCCCGGTCATTGTCGGCGGCATCATTCCCGATGATGACGCCGCCAGACTGAAAAGCATGGGCGTCGCCCGCGTCTACACGCCCAAGGATTTTGAACTGAATACCATCATGCAGGACATCGTGACCTTGGCGGACCCAAAATCAGTTGCCGCGGAATAGAGAAACAGCAAACGTCGCAATAAACGTCTTTCCATACCCGTCGCTTCGTCATTGGCGTCAGAATATACCGAGCAATGGATCCGTCTGCGCGCCTCCGACGCGCGGGCAAAGTCGGATTTCAACTGATTCGGTCCCTCGCGGTTCGAAAAGTACGGAATACGATCAATACGGGATATCTGGAATTTTTGACGATTTCCCGGTCGTGCAATTAGCGCGTAAATTCGCTTGCTTTGATTTTTTCTTGGAAAATCTTCCACTGTTCCGGGCGAAATGGCGCCGAACGCACAAGTTCGAACAGTTCGGCCATTGATTTCAATCAGGAAAAACTGGACTATTTCCGAACAGGAAACAAGAGGGTCCATTATGGCCATAAATCTAAATGACTTGACTCGTAAAGAGCTCATGGCATTACGCACGGAAATTGAAAAAACGCTTCGCAAACTTCATAAAAAGGAAAAGAAAGATGCATTGATTGCGGCTCAAAAAGCTGCTGCAGATTTTGGTTTTTCCTTGGAAGAGTTGACGTCAAAACGCGCAACAGGCAAAGCCGCTTCCAAAACTTCGTCTTTTGCACCAAAATACGCGAACCCTGACGACGAAACCCAAACCTGGACCGGAAAGGGCCGACAGCCCAATTGGTACAAAATGGCGATCTCGGCAGGGAAGACAGCGGAAGACCTCGAAATCTAGTCAACTCCCCAAAGTTGACGTGATATCCAATGCCCCGGCCCGCCCTGCGCGGCCGGGGTTTTTGCATGCGCCAGGCGGTTTTAAGTCTCGAAGTCGATGTGTTTAATGCTGTAGCATGACGCGACACATTTATGATCGGAGACTGTTATGACCGTCCACATTGGCGCGCGACCCGGGGATATCGCGGAAACGGTGCTTATGCCAGGCGACCCATATCGGGCCAAATGGGCGGCGGAGACGTTTCTGACAGACGCCAGGTTGGTCAACGACGTCAGAGGTATGCTCGGGTTTACCGGCTTTTGGAAATCGCAGCGAGTCACAATTCAGGGCTCGGGCATGGGGATGCCGTCGCTCTCGATCTACGCCAATGAGCTGATGGCCGAATACGGAGCGCAAACGCTCATCCGGATTGGATCATGCGGTGGAATGCAACCTTATGTGAATATTCGCGATGTCATTATCGCGATGACTGCCACAACAATCACCTCCCCGTCCTCGGGTATTTTTCGAGAGATCAATTACGCGCCCTGCGCGGATTACGGTCTTCTGGCAGCCGCCGTCAAAGCCGCCGACTTGAAGAAAACGAAAACGCATGTTGGCGGCATTTATTCGTCGGATGTATTTTATTCCGAACGGCCCGATCTGGACGAACAAATGGTTCGGCATGGCATTCTGGGTGTCGAGATGGAGGCCGCCGAGCTTTATACTCTGGCCGCGCGACACGGACGGCGTGCACTGGCTGTTTTGACGGTCAGCGATCATTTGCAAACCGGGGAGGCATTGCCGTCGGAAGATCGCGAAAAGACCTTTGGTGACATGGTCGAAATTGCGCTGGAGGCCGCATTTTCAGGCGACTAGGTATCGTGCGCTGTGACACGCGCGCGCCCATTCTCCACGTCCCGACAGTTACGCTTTCAGGAGCCTCCGGCGGGGATTTTTTTGGAACAGAGAATGGAATGGTCCCTCATTGCCCATGCGTTCGACCATATGCGTTTGGTGTGGGACACTGCCATCCACTCAACGCGCAGGGCGTTTGATTGAATAGCTCGATCTGCAACGGTTAGCACTGTGCGGTATCGGAAAAATGTTCTGATCCACAATTACCCCCCCGGACACGCGCTGAGCGCGTCCTAAAGATCCATTTCTGCGAAAAACTCGATATAGTCCCGGCGAGGCTTTCTTGAAATACTGCCCCGTATCACGTCAGGGGAATCGCGTTTGGAACTGAAGGCGTGAACGGTCACTCTTGCCTGTGAGGGCGAGATGGATTCTGAAGTGGGG
>NZ_JAIMIA010000041.1 GCF_019966495.1 Tateyamaria pelophila
AAGGCCTATATCAAATGGGAATGCCAGGATGCGTGATCATGCCAAATCCGAATTTCCAGACGTGGGGTTGCTCAATCGCGACGGCGTTTTGAAGTTTCTGATGCGGACGGGGCAGAATGCCATTGCGTTGCCGTCTGAAAAGCTTGCGATCAGTTCCGGCCTCGATGGACGTATGGAGCAATCCAGAGAAGCGGAGGCAGAATTGGCAGGGCGGGTGCGTTTGCGCTTTGTCCAGACAGATGGCAATTTCGACGTCTTGTCGGAAGAAGCGATATTGGCGGATGATGCCACGCACGCTGTGTCGGCGACTGATTTGCCGATGGCGCTGACCCGGCCCGAAGGGCGGCAGATTGCCGAAAGATGGCTGACGGAGTCGCGTGTCTCTCGCGACACCATCCGTCTGGCTTTGCCCCCGTCCTTTATTAATGTTGGGGCAGGAGATGTGATTGAGGTCGCGGCGGATCAGGGCGAGGGCGTTGGACTGTACCGTGTTGACCGAATGGAACATGGCGAAATGCAATTGATTGAGGGTGTCCGGATTGAAGCAGAGGTCTACGAACCATCTGAGTTGTCGGACGAGTTGGCCGGTGTGCGTGAATTCATACCGCCGGTCCCGCTGACTTCGGTCTTTATGGATTTGCCACTGATCACCGGGGACGAGCAAGAGCACGCGCCACATGTTGCCATTACCGGTTCTCCTTGGCCGGGTAGTGTCGCTGTTTATCAATCTTTGAGCGAGGCGGATTTTGCGCTGAATTCCATTGTGGCAGCGCGGTCGTCTATTGGGTTCACGGAAACGCCTTTGCCGCGCGGACATGCGGGATTGATCGATCGCGGTGCGCCGCTTGAAGTCAAAATGATTCACGGAACGCTTGCTTCGACAACGGATGCGGCTCTTTTGAACGGATCTAACTTGGTAGCGATTGGAGATGGCAGTCCGGACAATTGGGAGTTGATCCAGTTCAGGGATGCGGAGCTGATTGCTCCGGAGCGCTATTTGCTGAGTCACAGGATTCGAGGACAATTGGGCAGTAACGGGGTCGGCCCTGACACTTGGCCGGCTGGATCTTGGTTTGTCGTGATGGACGGTGTGCCATCTCAAATCGAATTGGGACGCAATCTGCGTCGGATCAGCCAAACGTTCCGCATCGGTCCGGCGCGGCGGTCCTATGACGACCCGTCCTATGAGGAATTTGTGCATGCGTTTGAAGGCAATGGGTTAAGACCTTATGCGCCTGTGCATGTGAACTACCTCAAAACCGGTTCCGATATACGTTTCGATTGGATTCGGCGCACCCGCATTGATGGCGATGCTTGGGATTTGGCGGAAGTGCCGCTGGGAGAAGAAACCGAAGCATATACAGTCAGGGTACTTCAGTCAGATCAGGTGGTGAGGGAGGTTACCGTTACGAAACCTACTTGGGTTTATGAGAATTCAGATCTGCGGTCGGATGGTATTTCTGGTGCGTTTCAGGTATCGATTGCCCAGAATTCGGCGCGCTTTGGCCCCGGCATTTTCCGAACCATCGGCGTGGACGGTTGATGAGGCCTGTGCTTGCGATGGACCTGATTTGCGCGGGTCGCGCGGTTTTGCAAATGAGACCGCGCGACAGCAAGGACTGTGCAGATATGCTGGTTTCCAGCGCCATGATCGCCGATAGTTATCGTGTGCGCTCAGGCTCGGTGCATCCTCAATTTGGTGACGGAACGCTTGCAGAGGTCGCACGGCGTTTCGGTATGGCGCCAGAACCAACGGTCTGTGACCCGGAGTTTTCGGAGGCTTTGCGAGATGTTCTTTGTGCTCTGATTGCGATCAATTCCGTGACGCATCGCGTTTCGCAATAATGCGCATCACGCGTTTGCGTTTGGTAGAAACGTCTGATTTAGGGTAATGACGACCTGAAAGGACATTCAATGGCTGAATTCAGAACAAACATCGCCTCAATCGATCCGATTTGGGAACAGATTATCGAAGAAGCACGGCAAGCTGTTGCGGATGAGCCGCTGATCGGCGGATTTGTGCACGCCTGTATTCTGCATCACAAGTCCATCGAGAAGGCACTGTCTTACCGTATTGCGGCCAAACTTGCGTCAAATGAAATGTCGATGGTCGTTGTGCGTGAAATCGTCGAGGAAGCCTACCAGAAATCGCCTGAGTTGGTGGAAGCGGCCCGCGCGGATCTGGCTGCGGTTTATGATCGTGACCCGGCATGCCACCGATTGGTGCAACCGATTTTGTACTTTAAAGGCTATCAGGCCGTCCAAGCGTACCGTGTCGCGCATTTCCTTTGGACCGATGGGCACAAGGATCTCGCGTATTTCTTTCAAATGCGTGTTTCAGAAATATTTGGAGTGGATATCCACCCTGCTGCTATCATTGGCAAAGGCATCATGATCGACCACGCTCACTCCATTGTAATCGGCGAGACCGCGGTGGTTGGAAACAACGTGTCGATGCTGCACTCGGTGACACTGGGCGGAACCGGTAAGGAAGAAGAGGATCGCCATCCGAAGATCGGCAACGGCGTACTGATCGGTGCTGGCGCAAAAGTTCTGGGCAATATCCGTATAGGGGATTGCAGCCGCATTGCGGCAGGATCGGTCGTACTGGATGAAGTACCTGCGTGTAAAACCGTTGCCGGGATACCGGCGCGTATTGTCGGTGAGGCTGGATGCGATCAACCGTCTGTTTCAATGAACCATATGCTGGGCAAAGACCACTAAGGTTCAGTAATCTGACGAACAACGCCGGGGCATTTGCTCCGGCGTTTTTTGTTTTCATGGGTGCGTCAAGCAAGCATTGCGATTGGGTTTTCCAGGTTTTCGACAATCGCGTTCAACAACTGTGCACCCAATGCGCCGTCGATCACACGGTGATCCACGGATAGTGTCACGGACATGACAGTTGCCACGGCCAACGCGCCATCCTCGCCGACAATCGGTCTCTTTTTGCCGGCACCAACGGCCAAGATCGCACCGTGCGGCGGATTGATCACGGCGTCAAAATTGTCGACGCCGAACATGCCCAGATTTGAGATTGCAAAACTGCCGCCCTGGTACTCGTGCGGCGCAAGCTTGCGATCACGGGCCCGACTTGCGAGGTCTTTCATCTGGGCGGAAAGCGCCGACAACGATTTCTGGTCCGCATCCTGCAGGACGGGGGTAAAGAGGCCGCCTTCGATGGCGACGGCAACGGCCACATCAGATGGCGTCAGTTTCAGTACTTTGTCACCGGCCCAGACGGCATTGGCGTCCGGCACCTGTTGCAAGGCAATAGCGCATGCCTTGATGATGAAGTCATTGACCGACAGCTTGACACCACGCTCGGCCAGTTGGCTGTTCAGAGTGCCCCGAAATTCCATCAGAGCATCGAGCTTGATGTCGCGCCGCAGATAGAAATGCGGTACGGTTTGTTTGGCCTCGGTCAGGCGCGCCGCAATGGTCTTGCGCATACCATCGAGTTTGATCTCCTCGTAAGCGCGCCCTTCGTACATCTTGGCTACCGCATCTGCGGATGGCCCTGAGGGGACTGCGGAAGCTTGCGTTGCTGCCGGTGTTGCGGCGGCTTCTTCTTTGGGGCTTGGCGCGCTTTCTGCTGCTTCGACGTCTGCTTTGACGATACGTCCATGCGGGCCAGAGCCCTTGATCGCGCTTAGGTCCAGACCCTTTTGCGCAGCGATGCGGCGCGCCAGAGGAGAAGCAAAAATGCGCGTGCCGTCAGCGGTGGTCGGCGCTGATGGGGCAGGTGCAGCGGTTGTCTCTGATGCAGTTTCCGGAACCGTTTCCTTAGCGGCTGGTGCTGACCCGGGCTCTGGCTCTGACTGAGAAGACGCCGTTCCAATGTCATCCGCGCTTTCCCCATCTTCGAGCAAAACCGCGATGGCCGTGTTCACCTTCACACCTTCGGTGCCTTCGGCGACCAGAATTTTGCCGATCACTCCTTCGTCGACAGCCTCAAATTCCATCGTTGCCTTGTCTGTTTCGATTTCGGCAAGAAGGTCCCCGGACGACACCGTATCCCCCTCCTTGACGAGCCATTTTGCAAGCGTGCCTTCCTCCATCGTCGGAGACAGCGCAGGCATGAGAATTTCTGTGGGCATGTCCGGCTCCTTAGCGGTAGGTGACTTGTTTCACGGCAGCAATGACCTCGTCGGTGGTGATCAGCGCGTGTTTTTCAAGATTGGCGGCGTAGGGCATCGGTACATCCTTTCCCGTGCAATTGATCACCGGCGCATCAAGATAGTCGAACGCTTCCTGCATGATGACCGAGCTGATGTAATTGCCCACGCATCCTTGCGGCCAACCTTCTTCTACGGTCACGCAGCGGTTGGTTTTCATAACCGATTTGACGATCGACGCGGTGTCCATCGGGCGCAGGGTGCGCAGGTCGAGAACTTCAGCGCTTATGCCGTCTTCGGCCAGCTTGTCCGCGGCCTCCAGAGCATATTGCATCCCGATGCCGAAAGATACGATCGTAACGTCACTGCCTTCGCGCCAGATGCGCGCTTTGCCGAATGGCACCGTAAA
The DNA here is from genome assembly GCF_019966495.1 of Tateyamaria pelophila. Classification (GTDB taxonomy): domain Bacteria; phylum Pseudomonadota; class Alphaproteobacteria; order Rhodobacterales; family Rhodobacteraceae; genus Tateyamaria; species Tateyamaria pelophila. The sequence goes on from NZ_JAIMIA010000041.1 coordinate 4,528, forward strand.
GTCGTCCATGTCAGGCACATCGAACGTGCGACCATAGAGGATCTCGTTTTCCAGAAAGATCACGGGGTTGTCGTCGCGGATTGCAGTCTTCATCAATCCTTTTGCATCTGCGGCGGAGTAGGGCATGGCCACCTTGAGGCCGGGCACCTGCATGTACCATGCAGCGTAGTCTTGGCTGTGCTGCGCGCCCACGCGGGCCGCAGCGCCGTTGGGACCACGGAACACCATGGGCGCGCCCATCTGACCACCCGACATATAGAGCGTCTTGGCGGCAGAGTTTATGATTTGATCCATCGCCTGCATGGCGAAGTTGAAAGTCATGAACTCGACGATGGGACGCAGTCCACCAAAGGCAGCGCCCACACCGATCCCGGCAAAGCCATGCTCAGTAATCGGTGTGTCAATGACGCGCTTGCTGCCGAACTCGTCCAGCATGCCTTGTGAAATCTTGTAAGCGCCCTGATACTCGGCGACTTCCTCACCCATCAGGAACACGGTATCGTCGCGGCGCATCTCTTCGGACATGCCGTCACGCAAGGCTTCACGAACGGTCTGCGATTTCATTGCAGTGCCTTCGGGGTAGTCGGGGCTCACGTCGACGGTGGGTTCTGGTGGTGCGGCGGTGGCGGCGGCTTTCGGCGCTTCGGCGGCGGGGGCCGCTTCGGTCTTTGGGGCAGGGGCCTGAACGTCGTCCGCGCTTTCGCCCTCTTCGACCAGAATGGCGATGGCGGTGTTCACTTTCACGCCTTCGGTGCCTTCTGCAATCAGGATCTTGCCGATGATCCCCTCATCGACTGCCTCGAATTCCATCGTGGCCTTGTCGGTTTCAATTTCGGCCATGATGTCGCCGGACGAGACGGTGTCGCCCTCCTTGACGAGCCATTTGGCCAATGTGCCTTCTTCCATCGTGGGCGACAGGGCGGGCATCAGAATTTCGGTTGCCATAATAATTCTCTCCCTTACGCGTAGATGTCTGTCCAAAGTTCGTCCAGAGCCGGTTCAGGGCTTTCCTTGGCGAACTCGGCGCTGGCATTCACGACATCCTTGATCTCTTTGTCGATGGCCTTGAGGTCTTCTTCGGTGGCATGCTTGCCCGTCAGAAGCATGGAGCGGACCGCCTCGATCGGGTCACGCTCGTCACGCATTTTCTGCACTTCCTCGCGGGTCCGGTACTTGGCCGGGTCCGACATCGAGTGGCCACGATAGCGATAGGTTTTGATTTCCAGGATATAAGGGCCTTTACCCGCACGACAGTGATCGACGGCCTTTTGACCTGCGGCTTTGACAGCCAGCACATCCATACCATCGACCTCTTCGCCGGGAATGCCATATGCGGCGCCGCGTTCCCAGTAGCTGGGGGATTTTGTCGACCGTTTGGTCGACGTCCCCATGGCGTACTGGTTGTTCTCGATGACAAAGACAATGGGCAGCATCCAAAGCTCGGCCATATTGTAGGTCTCGTAGACTTGTCCCTGATTGGCGGCCCCATCGCCAAAATAGGTAAAGGTCACGCGGCCGTTCTCCTTGTACTTGTCCGCAAAAGCCAGACCAGCACCCAAGGGCACTTGCGCCGCAACGATCCCGTGGCCGCCGTAAAAGTGTTTTTCCTTGGAAAACATATGCATAGAGCCGCCTTTCCCCTTGGAATAGCCGCCCTCGCGCCCGGTCAATTCGGCCATGACGCCGTTGGGGTCCATTCCGCAGGCCAGCATATGGCCGTGATCGCGGTAGGACGTGACGCGTTTGTCGCCTTCCTCGGCCGCAGCCTCAAGGCCTACGACCACGGCTTCCTGCCCGATATAAAGGTGGCAGAACCCCCCGATCAGACCCATTCCGTATAGTTGACCCGCTTTTTCCTCGAACCGACGGATCAGCAACATATCCTTGTAATAGGCTTTGAGCTCTTCGGCAGAGACGTTGGGTTTTGATGTGGCTTTGCGCGCGGCCATGATGGCAGACCTCCTCCGGGCAGGGATAGTTTAGCGTTAAACTATTTCTTACAAGATTCGGAGCGATGGTGCGAGTGCCTTTCTTCCGCAAGGGCAGCTTGTGCCTAACGATCAGAAAGATCAGGATTTTTACCGAATTACGATTTCATCGGCGCGCAACATGCCGAGAATCGAACGGGCCTGCTCGTCCAGAAGGTCAAGATCAAGGAAGTCATCCGACAGGCGTTTGGTCAGGTTTTCCATCTCTGTCACGTCTGCCTGAACGGCGGCAAGTTGAGCTGCCAGATCGCGGGCTTCTGCGTCGATCTCGGCGCGCATGAACAATCCATAATCGCCCTGGACAGCGGCAAATGTAAAATAGATGCCCAAGGCAAAAGCCACGGCGAAAAATGTAATCAAACCCAATGCGGGGCGGGTGGTGCGGGTCATGTGCTCTGCCTCGTACCGCATCGTTTATCGTGCGGTTGCGCATACTATGCCACATGTGAGTCGCGCTGTGAATCCCCTTTGTTTCCTAGCGCGTACCTTTCCCCATGATCTTTCCGGTGATGGCAGCGTTCAGCTTTATCGGGCTGAACCTTGTGCTGAATGCCATGATCTTGTTCATGAGACCGGGCACTACGGACCGACGGCCCAGCCGCGCCTTGCGCCAGCCATCTTGCGCGACCTTCACGGCGGACATCGGCTTGGTCACATTCACCAGCCAAACACCTTTCATGTCGGCATCTTCAAAGAAATTGGTTGCGGTCACGCCGGGGCAGAGGGCGGTGACGGTCACGTTTGATCCGCCAAGCTCGGTCGCCACAGCCTCGGACACCGACAGGACATAGGCCTTGGTTGCATTATAGACCGCCATATTCGGACCGGGCGAGAAGGCGGCGAGGGAGGCGACGTTCAGGATCCGTCCCTTGGGTTGCGCCTTCATATGCGGGATTGCCAGGTTCATCAGCCGCGTCAGGGCAAGTATGTTCACCTGGATCGAGCTTAACATGCGGTCCCAGCCCTGATCGCTGGCAAAGGCACCATAATAAGCAAGACCCGCATTGTTGACCAGAACGTCGATGTTGCGCCCGTCGGTGGCGTTTGCCCACAGCCGTTCAGCTTCCGAAATGTCCGACAGATCGGCGGGGATGACCACCACCTGGACGCTGTCGCTGCGCAACTCGTCGGCCAACGCGTCAAGCTTGTCCTTGGACCGCGCCGTCAGGATCAGGTTATGACCGTCCCTGGCGGCGAGCCGCGCAAATTCCACACCCAGCCCTTCGGATGCGCCAGTGATCAATGTCCATGAAGTCATCTCGATGTCCCCTTTGGGTGCTGAACGCTTTCTTTCAGTATGAGGCAAAGCCGAGATTCAACCAATGGCAAAGACCGTTCAGCGCGTCAGAGCGGCTACACCGGGCAGTTCTTTCCCTTCCATCCATTCCAGGAACGCACCACCCGCTGTCGAGATATAGCTGAAATCATCCGCGACACCGGCTTGGTTCAATGCCGCCACGGTGTCGCCGCCGCCCGCAACGGTGATCAGGTCACCCGATACGGTGAGAGCCGCAGCGGCTTTGGCCGCGATCACGGTTGCGGTGTCGAAAGGTTCGATCTCGAACGCGCCGAGCGGGCCATTCCAGATCAGTGTCTTGAGACCGGCAAAGGCCGTTGCGATCTCGGCGGCGGCGGCGTCGCCCGCATCCAGTACCATCTGGTCCGCGTCCAGCCGGGTTTGCGCGTTCAGGGCAACAACCTCATGCGGCGCATTGGCGGCAAAGGCCCGTGCCACACGCCCGTCACTGGGCAGGATCACACGGCACCCGGCCGCGTCTGCTGCTGCCAGAATGCTTCGGGCGGTGTCGTGCAGGTCTGCTTCTTGCAGCGACGCGCCCAATTCTGCGCCTTGTGCGGCAAGAAATGTGTTCGCCATGCCGCCACCAATGACCAGCACGTCGATCTTCTTGACCAGGTTTTGCAGCAGGTCCAGCTTGCTCGATACCTTCGCTCCACCGACAACGGCACCTACCGGGCGTTTGGGGTTCGACAAGGCCGCCTCAAGCGCTTGCAATTCGGCCTGCATCAGACGGCCCGCACAGGAGGGTAAAAGATGCGCGACACCGGCTGTGGAGGCATGCGCCCGGTGCGCCGCCGAAAACGCATCATTGCAATACACATCGCCCAATGTGGCCAGAAACTCTGCCATCGCCGGGTCATTGGCCTCTTCCATTGGCGAAAACCGGGTGTTTTCGACCAGGATCACGGCATCGGCGGGCTGCGCATTGATCCAATCGCGTGAGGGACGTTCGACGAACGTCACCTTGCATCCGAACGCGGCTTCCAGCGTGGGGACGAGGGGTTGCAACGACATGTCCGGATTGGGCTTGCCTTTGGGGCGGCCGAAATGCGCCAGCAGCACCGGGCTGCCCCCCTTTGCCCGAATATCCGCAATCGTGGGCACGATCCTTTCGATCCGCGTGGCATCCGTGACGCGGCCATCTTCCATCGGCACATTGATATCCACGCGCGTCAGCACACGTTTGCCGTTCAGATCCATATCATCCAGCGAATTCCAGCCCATCGGTCATGCTCCTTGGTTTTTCGTTGGCCCCTGCATCGCGGCAATTGGCGCGTCGGTCAATGCATCACTTGTCCCTCGGCCCTGCAAGGCATAGGTAAGTGCGCAATTGCAAAGCAGAGAGATAATCATGGCCGAAATCAAAGACCCCGAAAACACGATCCTGATGGAACTCAAAGGTGGCACCGTCACAATCGAACTGTTGCCCGATGTGGCCCCGCAGCACAGCGCCCGCATGAAAGAACTCGTGCGCGCAGGCGAATATGACAATGTGGCGTTTCACCGGGTCATCGACGGCTTCATGGCGCAAACAGGCGATGTTCAGCACGGCGATATGGAAGACGGGTTCAACATCCGCATGGCGGGCACAGGCGGCTCTGACAAGCCTGACGTGCCAGCCGAATTCTCCAAGCTGCCCCACGACCGCGGCACAATCGGCGCGGCCCGTTCGGCCAATCCCAACAGTGCCAACAGCCAGTTCTTTATCAACTTCTCCGACAACGCCTTCCTGAATGGTCAGTACACGGTTTACGGCCGCGTCATTTCGGGCATGGAGCATGTCGACGCGATCACCCGTGGCGAGCCGCCAGCGGAACCGGATCGCATGATCAGCGTGAAGGTCGCAGCCGATGTTTAGGGTTGCACTCGCACTGGCCTGCCTTGCCGGGCCCGCGGCGGCCAGTGGCCTTGAAATCGATATCGCAGGCGAGGCCAATGGCACGGTGACGATCGACCTCTTCGAGGACATCGCACCCAAGCATGTGGAACAGATCACAGCCATCGCCGCGGCAGGCGACTATGACGGAGTTGTCTTTCACCGCGTCATTGACGGTTTCATGGCACAAACGGGCGACGTCGAAAATGGGGTCCTCGGTTCGGATATGCGAAGAGCAGGTACTGGTGGGTCACAATTTCCTGACATCCCTGCAGAGTTTTCCGATCGCTCCTTTGATCGCGGTATCGTCGGCATGGCACGCAGCCAGAACCCCAACTCGGCCAACAGCCAGTTTTTCATCATGTTTGAGCCGGGTCCGTTTCTGGACGGGAACTATACCGTTGTGGGTGAAGTGACCTCGGGCATGGAGGTGGTTGATTCCATTAAGAAAGGTACTGGTTCGAACGGCGCTGTCGTGGGGAAGCCAGACCACATGGTTTCGGTCAGGGTCACCCCGTAGGTATGCAATAAGTATGAATGCCAGACAGTTCTGACAACTTGTCAGAACTGGTCGATCGGATCATAAGGCCAGGCGTTCAGGGCCTCCGTCTGCTCCATGCGGCTCAACAGTTCACGCCGCGATGTTCATGCCTCTCAACCAAAGCGGCGTCTATCGGCTAATTGTTTCGTGATTTGACTGTGCCACGGGATTTGAGGGGCGGCTGCCACTTGTGTTTTACCAGCGCATCGCACGGGACCCAGTGCTCGTGAAGTGACCACCATGCAATAACAAGGGCGCCAGGGGCAGGGGGCAGGTCTTCAATGTTTCCGGCCTGATCCAGTACGCTTCCGAACTTGAGATAACTGCGTAGAGGTCTTCGGCAGGCCCCTCGAAGACAGCATCTTCGGGCCTGTCGGTATCGGATTTCTCGACCGTTTGCTCCCACAACAGGAAGGCTGTTGGGTAATGACCGGAAAGTCCGACCTGTATTCTGCATCACCAGAACATGCTCTATCAAACCGACCTGAGCTTCTAAGGAAAGTCTTTCAAATTAGCGTCTTCAGTCAAGACCATGACGGTGTATTCGCCCGCAACTATATCAACAGCCATACTGTCGAACGGAGGGGCGCCAGGATATCGGGAGTATTCTCGTTATAGGCATAGATCTCGCTCGTGTAGCCGCGGCACAGCGGATGCCCGCTGCAGATGTCATCGCGCCTCATGACCCGAAAATGGCACAACCGACCACAAATGGGACTCCTACGTCAGGTGGGGAACAGGAGGAGCCTTCAATTTTTGAAGGTAGTCGGCCGGATCAGAAGTTTCCTGATGTTGGAGCGTCGCGCATTGCCATTCACAAGTTACTCGACCGCCTTTGTTCACATTAAGGTGTTGAATAGCGGGAGGACTAAAATATTAATGCTGCAGATCCTGGTCACGCGTCAGTGCTGGCCGGCGAAGCTTTCGTAGTCGGGATGTTAGCCCGTCTGTGCGTGCGTCACATGTCGCGTGACGTCTTTCTTGTCTTTGCATTCCAGGGGCTCGGTCGGGTTGCAACCTTGTGCAGAGGGACGCATTGGGCGAATTTGCCTAAGGGCCACTGAAAACGCCGCGTCGATTTTGATGTTCGAAAAAAAAGACGCTCCGAAGGTTGGAGCGCCTCATATGCATTGATGCACGTTGCTTAATCGGCCTTCGGCGTTGCGGGTGCGGTGGCCTGCGCAGTCGCCGTGGGTTTACCGCCTGAGTTCAGCGGATCGTCCTGCCGTTGGACCGACCCTTCGAAATGGGCACCGCTTTCGATCGCGATCGTCTTGTGAATGATGTCGCCCTCTACCCGCGCCGTCGAGGTCAGTCGCACTTTCAGCCCGCGGACGCGGCCAACGATTCGGCCGTTGATGACCACATCGTCGGCAATCACTTCGCCCTTGATGGTGGCACTTTCGCCGATTGTGAGCAAATGCGCACGAATGTCACCTTCGACGGTGCCCTCAACCTGGATGTCGCCTGTGGTCTTCATGTTGCCGGTCACGTGCAGATCCGCCGAAAGGACAGAGGCCGGTGGCTTGGCCTTGGGTGCGCTTGCCTTGAATTCAGAAGATTTTTGCCCGGATTGCGACGCCGCAGCGGGGTTTGCCGTTTTCGAGGCGTCCGCACCGGGACCAGGTTCGTTGATTTTGCTTTTAGAAAACATCGTTTGCTGCCTTGATATAGATCATGGGGTTCACGGCCTTGCCGCCGACGCGGACTTCGTAATGCAGATGCACGCCGGTCACCCGTCCAGAGGCTCCCATATCACCAATGCGGTCCCCGCGCGAGACCCTTTGACCAACTTTTACCTTGAGCCGCGACAAGTGCGCGTAACGCGTCTCGATCCCGAACTCGTGCTGGATCTTCACGAGGCGACCGTAACCGGACTGCCATCCCGCGTGGGTTACGACGCCGTCCGCCGTTGCATAGAGTGGGGTACCGACCGATGCAGCGAAATCGACGCCATTGTGCATGCGACGTCCACCTGTTTTCGGGTCACGGCGCGGTCCGAATTGCGAGGTAAACCGAAACGCAGATTTCACGGGTGTGGCAAACGGCGCTTTTTGTGCCGCAATCCGGTAGAGGTTGAGCTGATCCATTTGGTTCAGCAGCCGATTGGCCCGCATCGTATCGGGAGAGGGTTCCTCGCCACGGGTCGAGAACGTCAGGGGCGTCAACGGCCCACCCTGTCCGGAATAGCCGCGACGAATCTGTTCGATAATGCGATCTGTCGGCATGCCTGCGGATCGGAACATTTTGTCGAGCGGCGCAACCGAAACACTCATCGCTTCTTCGAGTTGGCGGAAAATCTGGTCGTTTTGCTCCCGCATCAAGGCAATTTCGGTCTCAAGCTCATCCGCCGCCAGCAATGCATCTTCGGCGTCCTGGATGACCTGGTCACGTTCAGCGGCCGTGCGGGCCAAAGCTTCGGCCACGAAATCAATCGATGCGCTCGACGCCGTATGCGTGGCTCCGGCCCCGCCGCCATCGATCTCGACCTGTTCTTTGAGCCCGGCGATTTGTGCCTTGGCCGCCTCACGATCCTTCATGGTGCGGCGCAGGGTGCTCTGTATCACATCAATGCCGGTTTCCAGTTCCCGGCGACGGGTTTCAGAGGACAACAATTCCGATTGCATGATCGAGATTTGTGTAAGCGCGGCGGTGAACCGTTCCTGCGCGGCCAGCGCTTCCTGAGCACGGCTGTCGCGCTGAGCCGACAGATCATTCAAGCGGTCTTGATACGTGCTCTGATCCCGTTTTGCCTGTTCGCGGAAATTGCCCGAACCGATGCTGTCCATCAGCAATATCGCCGTGGCGATGATGGCCCAGGCAATCACGAAGGAGCCGCCTGCAAAGGCGGCAACCTGTGTGCCGGGACGCAAGCGGATAAACCGCGTGTCTGTATCTGATTTCAGAAATACGCGGCGCTCCGGAAAATACTTCTCCAGTAGGCCGTGCCATTTAATGCCGAGGCGTGTTCGCACAGTCTCGTCCTTGTTCCGTCCCGATTTTCGGCGCGCGTCTCCCCGCAAACGACGCCTTGAAAATGTTCCATAAATGAGGGCTGCAAAGCGGGGCAAGCCTCGCGGTTTGATCAGCGGTTTTCCGGCAAGGAAACGGTACAAAGTGGCGGAAAACCGCGCATTTTACCCGTCTAGGTTAGTTTGCGACCGCAAGTGGCCAATAAAAATCCGGGGGTAGGCCCGCTTCGGCCCTTTTTTCCTCATTGAACGGAGGTTTGAGCGGGCTGTGAAAATACGTCTGAACAAGCCGGTGAAACGCCACCTTGGGGTCAAGGTTTTCGCGCCCGCACAAGAAGTGGAACCATTTCGATCCGTAGGCCACATGCGCCACTTCTTCGGCATAGATGGTTTCGAGTGCGGTCACAGCATCGTCCACCTTCGCCTTGCGAAACACTTCGATCATGCCGGGTGTGACATCAAGCCCACGCGCTTCCAGCACCATCGGGACGACCGCCAGTCGTCCCATGAAATCGGTTGCTGTATCCTCGGCGGCACGCCACATGCCTGCATGGGCAGGCAGCGCGCCATAGTGGCTGCCCATCGCTTCAAGGCAGTCGCACATCAAATTGAAATGTTTGGATTCCTCATCGGCTGCCTTTACCCAGTCGTCAAAAAAACCCATCGGCATCGGCACATGGGAAAATCGCGCGATGATGTCCCAGTGCAGATCAACGGCGTTCAGCTCGATATGGGCCACGGCATGCAACAACGCGATGCGCCCTTCAGGCGATCCGGGGCGACGACGCGGAACGTCGCGCGGGCTGAGCAATTCCGGCGTGACGGGCCGGGCCGGGTGCATTGGTGGATCAGCCCGCCCGATGTCCGGTTCCTCACCCGCAGTACGCGCCGCTTGCCACTGCGCAGCCAAGCGGCGCGACAGGGCGGTTTTTTCCCGCCCGTCTGCCGTGCGCAACACCGCCTCTGCCATTTCGGCCAGCGGTTGCATCACAGGGCCTGAACGGCCGCCAGAACCACATCCGCATGGCCGGGCACCTTGACCTTGGGCCAGACCATCGCGACGTCGCCATTGGCATCGATCAGGTAGGTGGTGCGCTCTATCCCCATGTATTTTTTGCCATACATGTTCTTTTCCTTCCAGACACCATAGTCCTCGCAGACGGTCCCATGCTCATCAGAGAGCAACGGCACGGTCAGGTCGCGCTTGGTCGCAAATTTGACATGGCTCGCAACGCTGTCTTTCGAGATGCCGAACACTTTCGCCCCGGCGGCCTCAAAGGCCTCCAGACCTTCGGAAAACGCGATGGATTCCTTGGTGCACCCGGGCGTGTCGTCGCGCGGATAAAAGAACAAAACAACCGCACTGCCCTTGAGCGCGGAAAGCGTGACGTCGGTTCCATCGCCCTGCGGCAAGGTGAAATCGGGGGCTTGGGTCGCAATTTCGAGCATCATGTGGCCTTTTGTCATGTTAGGGAAAGATGTGGTTGGCATGATAGGGCCGGGCGGACAAGAATAAAGTCATGAGCAGCAAAGAACCAACAAGTCAGCCGGAGAGCCGACCCCGCAAAAGCGTCTGGCGTCGCCATGTGATTGCGAGTTCGGCATTACTCGTGCTCATAGCAGCCGTCGCAAGCATTACGTTTTACTTTGCGATCGGACGCACGATTGCGGCGCCCAACTGGGTGCGCGAACAGGTCATGGCGCGTGCCTCGGATGCCCTCGGGACGGCGAACCTGCAATTCGATGCGCTTGATTTTGTGGTCGACAAAGGCATGAAGCCCCGGATGCGCATGTCCAATGTGCAACTGACAACCCAATCGGGCGCAGAGATCGTGGCATTTGCCGAAGTGCGGGCGGGTCTTTCGCTTGAACGTTTTTTGCAAGGGCAGGCCTTGCTGGCCGATATCAGTGTCAGCGGCGTTTTTGCTCAGCTGCGGCGGCAGTTGGATGGATCGGTCCTGTTGTCGGGCGGGCTTGACCTGTCCGCGCCGACGCAGCAGGCCGCGACATTCGCACAACTGATCGAAAGCGTGGACGCCGTACTGGCCTTGCCCGCGCTTTCCGCGCTGACCCGTGCCGAAGTGCAGGCGCTGACCTTGCAGGTCGAAGACCTGAGATCGTCTCGCAGATGGACGATCGACGGAGGGCGCGTGCGCCTGAACCGCGACGGAGAAGTGTTGCAACTGAACGCGGATCTGGCACTGCTCAGTGGCGGTCAGGGTGTGGCGACGCTGGAGGCCAATTACGAAAGCCGCATTGGCGCATCGGAGGCGCATTTCGGCGTCACCATCGCGGATGTGGATGCCGGTGACATCGCAGCGCTGGCCCCGCCTTTTGCCTGGCTGGATGTGCTGCGGGCCCCGATCTCGGGCTCGATGCGGGGCGGCATCACCGATACCGGCACGTTTGAGCCCCTCCACGCAACCTTGACCATCAGTGAAGGTGTCCTTCAGCCGACGGATGCGACACGGCCTGTGCCCTTTTCTTCGGCGCGCAGCTATTTCAGCTATGATCCCAACCTGCGTATTCTGACCTTCGATGAACTGTCGGTCAGAAGTGCGTGGATCACCGGCCAAATGGTAGGCCAGACCTTTCTCGGAGTGAGCGAGACAGGCGTGCTCGAAGATCTGGTTGGCCAGTTTCGCACCAGTACGCTGACGGCGAACCCGAATAATGTCTACGAAGAAGCGGTCTCCATCGACTCCGCCGAGATGGATTTCCAGCTGACCCTGTCTCCGTTTCGCCTCAATGTGGGGCAGGCGTTCTTTCGGGATAAGGGGCAGACCCTGCATGCCTATGGAACCCTCGCCGCCGAGCCCCAAGGCTGGAGCTACAGTGTCGATGCACAGATGGATGGGCTGATGCCTGACCGTTTGCTGACGCTCTGGCCGGATGGCGTTAAGCCGCGCACGCGGAAATGGATCTCGGAAAACATTTCTGCAGGGAGCTTGCGCAATCTGGACTTCGCGCTGCGCGGCACACCGCAAGGCCCGCCGAATGTCTTCATCGGCTTTGCCTATCAGGGTGCGGAGCTGCGGTATGCCCGGAATTTGCCGCTGATCACCGACGCCAGCGGAACAGCCAGCCTGTTTGACAACCGATTTGTGGCGACCGTGGATAAGGGCCATGTCGAAGCCCCGCAAGGCGGAACGGTCGATATTGCCGGGACGTCCTTTATCATTCCGGACGTCACGGCCGGTCCGGGCGCGCCCGGTGTCGTCCGGCTTGAGACAAAGGGATCGGTGACGGCGATGTTGTCCCTGCTGGATCAACCGCCGCTGTCCCTGATGCAGAAAGCCGGGCGGGTCCCTACGGTGGCAGATGGGCGATTGCAAGTTGCGGGAACGCTGGCCATGCCGCTCCGACGCGGGCTGAAACTCCCGGATTTCACATTCAGCATGTCCGGTACGGCCAGCGACGTGGTGAGCACCACACTGATTGAAGGCCGACGGTTGGAGGCCGGCACCCTGCGGCTCGATGCTGATAATCTGGCGGTGAACATTTCGGGCCCAGGCACATTGGACGGTGTCGCCTTTGATGTGGTCTGGACCAAACCGCTTGGCCAACCCGCACAACCCAGCACGCTTGCCGGGACACTTGAAGTGTCGGAACGTACGATCGAAGCTTTTCGCATCGGTCTGCCTGCGGGGATGGTCACGGGCGGGGGATCGGGCCGGATCGCGCTTGAATTGCCCGTGGGCGGGGGCGCGCCTGTCTTTCAGCTTGAAAGCGACATGACGGGCCTGCGCCTGTCCGCACCACCGATCAATTGGAGCAAAGCCCCGCAAACTGTGGGTGACTTGTTTATCGCGGGCGTTTTGGGACCAGAGCCGCGGATTGACTTGCTGCGCGTCGATGCGCCGGGCCTCAGCGCCAGCGGGAGCATCACACTGGCAGAGACAGGCGGTCTGGAGCGCGCCCGGTTTGACAGAGTGCAGGTGGGGGCTTGGCTGCAAGGGTCCGTTGATCTGGAGGGGCGTGGTGCGGGGGCGGCCCCGGCGGTCGTCGTCAGGGGCGGTACACTGGATTTGCGCGCGGCCGACTTCGGCGGCACGTCTGGCGGGGACGCGGCGTCCCGCACCGGCGCTGCGCAGGGCGAGCGACCCCTGGCTCTGGCCCTCGAGCGGCTTCAGATCACGGACGCCATCGCGCTGACGGATGTCGTCGGGACGTTCAACCTCGCAGGTGGGTTGGACGGGGCGTTTGGCGGGCGTGTCAATGGTGGCGCACCGATACGCGGTTTCGTGCTGCCCCAAAACGGACGCAGCGCCATCCGCATTACCTCGGACGACGCGGGCGGCGTGGCAGGATCTGCTGGCATTCTCAAGCAAGCGCGGGGCGGGGCCCTGTCCCTGACCTTGCTTCCGGTCGGGGATGCATCCTTTGACGGAACGCTGAACGTTGCCGACACCAGCATTCAGGACGCGCCTGCCATTGCGGCACTGCTCAACACGCTGAGCGTCGTCGGCATCCTGGACCAGATGCAAGGCGGTGGCATCCGGTTCAACGAGGTCGAGGCTGTCTTCCGCCTGACACCGTCGACCATGATATTAACGCGGGCCAGCGCGGTCGGCCCGTCGATGGGCCTGTCGATGGACGGGACCTTTGACGTGGCCAATGCCAACCTGGATATGCGCGGCGTGATCTCTCCGATTTACGTGCTCAACAGGGTCGGCAGCATTTTCACGCGCAAGGGCGAAGGGTTGATCGGGTTCAACTACACCCTGAGCGGTCCGTCCAGTGCGCCGCAAGTGACGGTGAACCCGATGTCGGCACTGACGCCGGGGGTGTTTCGTGAACTGTTCCGCGCGGCTCCTCCGGAAATACCCGAATTGGAAGGTGCGCCGCCAGCACCCGCGCTGCCCGAGGCATTTGTGCCAGAGACACCAGACACACCGTCATCGGAGCAATTGCGCGAAGAGCGGCAACAACGGCTTGATGATCGCTGACGGCGTAGCTAAAGGCAGCGTCATGAAGCTGAGCGATTTTGATTTCGATTTGCCCGACAGGCTGATTGCAACGCGACCTGCGGTGCCGCGGTCATCCGCGCGTTTTTTGGTGGCCGAAGGCGATGCGATCCACGATGGCACGGTCACGGATCTGGTCACGTGGCTGAGGCCCGGTGACCTGCTGGTACTGAACGACACGCGTGTCATTCCGGCGCGGTTGAACGGTGAGCGCAGCCGCGAAAGCGCGCAAGGCACGACCCGCGCGAAGATTGAAGCGACCTTGCTTGAGCCGCGTGCAGATGGCACGTGGTCCGCGCTGATCAAGCCCTTGAAAAAGCTCAAACTCGGTGAAACCGTTGTGTTCTCCGATGCGCTGTCTGCGCAGCTTGAAAACATCTGTGACGGGCAGGGGCATTTGCGCTTCAATCTGGCAGGCGATGACTTTGACGCCGCGCTGGCAGAGGCCGGTGCCATGCCGCTGCCGCCCTATATTGCCGCCAAACGGCCCGCAGATGCGCGGGACAAAGAAGACTATCAGACCATCTGGGCCCGCCACAGTGGCGCGGTCGCGGCTCCGACCGCGTCCTTGCATTTCGACGCGCCCTTGATGACGGCGCTGGCGGACCGGGGCGTTCACTTTACCCATGTCACCCTGCACGTGGGTGCGGGGACTTTTCTGCCAGTCAAGGTCGAGGACGTGACGACCCACAAGATGCATGCCGAATGGGGCCAGGTCAGCGCCGCCGCGGCCGCGGACATTGCCGCCGCCAAAGACCGGGGCGCCCGCGTCATACCCGTCGGCACAACCGCGTTGCGCCTGATCGAGACGATGGCACGTGACGTGGGGATTGCTGCCTGGGAGGGCGATACCGACATCTTCATCTATCCGGGTTTCGATTTTGCCGTGACCGATGGGTTGATGACCAATTTTCATCTGCCCAAATCAACGCTGATGATGTTGGTGTCGGCGCTCATGGGGCGCGGGTGCATTCGGCAGATCTATGAACATGCCGTGACCCAGCAGTACCGTTTTTTCTCCTATGGGGATGCGTCATTGTTGCTGCCCCGACAGAAACCCTCAAAACCGACACGCTAACGTCGCAACGGTCTGCGACTGTATCAAAATACCTATGGCAAGGGCGGTGTTCACACGGCCTAGGAGGCACAAGACATGGTTCAGGTTCTGGCGAGCGCGTGGGCGTTGTTACTCGGGATGTGCCTGCTGATGGTGGGCAACGGGATGCAGGGTACATTGCTGGGCATCCGGGGCGAAATCGAAGGATTTTCGACTTACGAGATGTCGATTGTCATGTCGGCCTATTTTGCCGGGTTCCTGGGCGGCAGCCGGATGGCGCCGGGCATGATCCGTCGGGTTGGACACGTACGCGTGTTTGCGGCACTTGCCTCGCTGATTTCGGCCGTCATGATCCTCTATCCGACCTTTGCGGACCCTTGGGTGTGGGCCGTGGGGCGCGTTCTGATCGGGTTTTGTTTCTCTGCGGTCTATGTCACGGCGGAAAGCTGGCTGAACGAAGCGGCGGATAACTCGAACCGTGGCAAGGCGTTGTCGCTCTACATGATCGTGCAAACGCTGGGCATCGTGGCCAGTCAGGCGCTGCTGCTGACGGCGGATCCGTCCGGCTTTGTGCTGTTCGTCATTCCTTCGGTTCTGGTTTCGATCGCCATCACGCCGATCTTGCTCTCGATCAGCCCGACACCTGCCTTTGACACAACCAAACCGATGACGCTGAAACAACTGATCGATATTTCGCCGCTCGGGTGTTTTGGCATGTTCATCCTCGGAGGCGTGTTTTCCGCGCAATTCGGGATGGCGTCCGTTTACGGTGCACAGGCCGGGTTGAGCATCGCACAAATCTCCACTTTCGTCGCAACATTCTTTGTGGGTTCGGTATTGTTGCAATATCCGATTGGCTGGATTTCGGATCGTATGGATCGGCGGGTCCTGATTATTTTCGTGTCGGCGATCGGTGCGATCGGGTCCGTGATTGGCATGTTCTTCGGCACAGATTTCACAATCTTGCTGGTTTCGGCGTTTATCGTGGGGGGGATGTCAAATCCGCTCTATTCGCTGCTGATTGCGCATACCAACGACTTTCTCCAGCACGAAGATATGGCGGCAGCATCGGGCGGACTTTTGTTTATCAACGGGCTCGGGGCGGTCTCTGGCCCCTTGGTTGTTGGTGTCATGATGGAAAAAATTGGCCCCCCCGGGTTCTATTTGTTCACGGCTGTCCTTTTCGTGGTTCTTGTTGCGTATGCAGGGTATCGCGCGACCCAGAGGCGTTCCGTTCCTGTTGACGAAACAGGGGCTTACATCGTCATGTCGCAAGCGTCGACAACGCCGCTTTCGATGGAGATTGCGCAGGAATATGCCATCGAGGCCGATCTTGAGGCAGAAGAAAACAACTGATGCGCGCAATATGTCGCATATGTCGCATTTCGTGATTGGGTCTGTTTGCAAATCATATGTAACCATGAATTACGGGGTGTGTAATTCAGGTACGTGGAAACTGGAGTGAGAGTTATGGAAGGTCCGGACGATATTTTACGATTTTGGTTAGACGAGTGTACACCGGAACAATGGTTTGCATCTGACCCTGATCTTGACGAAACCATACGGTTGCGATTTCAAGACACGTGGAAACAGGCAACCGAAGGCAAGTTTTCACTATGGCTGACCTATCCCAATGGTGTGCTGGCCTATATCATCCTGACGGACCAGTTCCCACGCAACATGTTTCGCGATGACCCGTGCGCTTTTGCGACGGACCGTGCAGCGCTGGCAGTCGCCAAATCCGCAATCGCCAAAGGTTGGGATTTGCGGGTGGAGGCGCGGGTCCGGCATTTCTTCTATATGCCGCTGGAGCATTCCGAAAACCTGTGTGATCAGGACCGCGCTGTGCGTCTGATCCATGAGCGTTTGGAAGACCGCACGTATTTGATACACGCCCGCGCGCACCGCGAAGTCATTCGCCAGTTCGGTCGCTTCCCGCATCGCAATACGGCGCTGGGACGCAAGACAACCGGAGCAGAGCAGGATCACCTTGATGCAGGCGGATACGGCAGCGTCCTGCGCGGCATGGAGCAAGCGACCGAAGCGGCCTGAGTCTGTATCCAAGGTAGGTTTTGACTATTCCGGGTGACAATCTCTCAGGAGATCGAATACCCAATATATGTGTTATAGAAACGGCTCCGAATGGGGCCGTTTTTTGTGACTTCGGCGAGCGTTTTGAAATGCTGAACCCATCCTCCATTGGTCTCTGCAAGTTGCATTGGCGGCCCTAGGCAAAGCTCATCCGTCCTAGTTGTCGCGCAGTATATCCGGCCTCACCTTCACCAAGAAGTGCATTATTTTGCAAAAAGCGCTACAATTGGCGGCATTTGACGACGAACCGTGGAGATTTGCCATGCCAATACCAAAGCGCACCCACTTTATTGATACGCTCGACGAACTGAAAGAATATTTCGACAAACTGAAAGAGATTGACGCGCAGCGGGAGCAAGCCGAAGATATCCTGCGCAAGATTGAAGAGGTTCGTGAAGCGCTGAAAGACGAGAACATTTCAGAACGCGAAGCTTTCGGCCTCATGCGTTTACTCATCGAATGCATCAAGGATGTGGCGCCCGAAATTCCGGTCTTTACGCAATTCCTGGAACTTTACATCGCGGCGCTGAAGACCACCGAGAGTTTTCTGGACAATGTTTTGGATAATTACGGCCCGCCGTCCGAAGCGCGCAAACGTTACTGCGAGATCCGAGAGGCCGTTGAGGATCAAATGGACGCCAGCGATGAGGACTTGGACGAAGAAACCTTTGACGACGAGGCACATGCACGGACGCTTGAATACCTGGGTTATCCTTTCAACACGGAAGGCAAAAAGCTGCGCGACTTCTGGAACAAAAAGAAGGAAAAGGAGCATTTCGAGAACGAAGCTGCGGATGCTGAAGACATCAAAGACGAGGTGCAGGACGCAGCAGACAATCCCGGCCCACCCGAAGAGGAAGACGAACGCTGGGGGGTGATCCATCCGCCATCGCCGCCGCCCATAATTGTCGATCCGCCGCAGCCGCCCTCGCCACAGGAGCTATGTTGTGCCAAGCACGGAACAACTCGCCCGACGCTGGACGAACGGCAGTTGGTCGTGCGTCGTGAACGGATCAGCGGCAGTATTACCGTCGGTCATCCTTGCGGCATCGCAAGCGTCAAGCTGGAGATTTACGGTTTTCCCTTTGGCAGCAATGACAGTCGGTTGTCGGAAGAAGTGGAGTTGGCGCCGAAGGGAGCACCAAAGACCATGGGATATCGTTTGAAATTCAAACGCCCGCGTTGGTCACGGGGCATCTATTTTGTGGTTACTGTCCGGTCGGTGTGCGGGTCGGTATATCGCAAGGGGTTTGCCAACGGTCGCTGAGGCTGATGCCGCCTGCCTTCGCAATGCAATCCGCAGCGGTTTTTGCAGTGTCGGAGAGTCCAGCGTAACGTGCCTGTACGGTGTCTCAGGATGGCGCCCTACAGTAGCACTTTGTCGCGCAAGCCAGAACAAGCCAGATGTTGAGGATCCCTCCAAATTAGTTTAACGGTAAACTAATTTGATGCAGTAATCCATGAGGGCTCTGAAATGGCAGCGAAATCTTTTGATGTAGTGGTGATCGGCTCTGGCCCGGGCGGCTATGTTGCGGCCATCCGCGCAGCCCAGTTGGGGTTGAGCGTCGCCATCGTTGAACGTGAAAACCTGGGTGGCATTTGCCTGAACTGGGGCTGTATTCCGACCAAGGCGATGCTGCGTTCTTCAGAAGTCTTTCATCTGATGCACCGGGCCAAGGAATTTGGCCTCAAGGCTGACAATGTCGATTATGATCTGGACGCGGTGGTCAAACGCTCGCGTCAGGTTGCCGGGCAGCTCTCGGGCGGCATCGGCCATCTGATGAAAAAGAACAAGATTACCGTGTTCATGGGCGTCGGCACGATCCCCGCCAAGGGCAAGGTCAGCATCAAGACCGACAAGGGCACTGAAGACCTGACCGCCAAGGCGATCATCCTGGCCACCGGGGCGCGGGCCCGCGAATTGCCCGGCCTGGAGGCCGATGGCGAACTGGTCTGGACCTACCGGGCCGCGCTCACGCCGAAACGGATGCCCAAAAAGTTGCTGGTTATCGGATCTGGCGCCATCGGCATCGAATTTGCCAGCTTTTACAATACGCTGGGCGCTGATACGACTGTGGTCGAGGTGATGGACCGCGTGCTGCCCGTCGAAGACGAAGAGATCAGCGCCTTCGCCAAGAAAGCCTTTGAAAAGCAGGGTATGAAAATCATGCAAAAGGCGATGGTCAAACAGTTGGACCGCGCAAAAGGCAAGGTAACGGCGCATATCGAAGTGGGCGGCAAGGTTGAAAAGCACGAATTCGACACCGTGATCTCTGCCGTGGGCATTGTCGGCAATACTGAAAACCTCGGGCTCGAAGCACTGGGTGTGAAAATCGACCGTACGCACGTCGTCACGGACGAGTTTTGCCGGACCGGCGTTGATGGACTCTATGCCATTGGCGATATCGCGGGCGCGCCGTGGCTTGCGCACAAGGCCAGCCACGAGGGGGTCATGGTCGCCGAATTGATCGCGGGCAAGAACGATGTGCACCCGATCAAACCCAATTCGATCGCCGGCTGCACCTATTGCCATCCGCAGGTGGCCAGCGTGGGCCTGACGGAGGCCAAGGCGAAGGACGCGGGCTATACCGTCAAGGTCGGCAAGTTCCCGTTCATCGGCAACGGCAAGGCCATTGCCCTTGGCGAACCGGAAGGGATGATCAAAACGGTTTTCGACGCAAAAACCGGTGAGTTGCTGGGCGCGCATATGATCGGTGCCGAAGTGACCGAGCTGATCCAAGGTTATGTCGTGGGGCAGGCGCTGGAAACCACCGAAGAAGACCTGATGCACGCCATCTTCCCGCATCCGACCCTGTCGGAGATGATGCACGAGTCTGTGTTGGACGCCTACGACCGCGTCATTCACATGTAAGGCTTGCGACCCCGGCCATTCAGGCATAGCCGGGGCGCATGCCAGAGCGTACTTCATTCCTGCTGATCCTTGCGCTTTGGGGCGCAGGCCTTGGTGCGGCTGGCCAATATGGCAAAATCAGCGTGATCTTTGATCAGTTGGCCGGTGTGTATCCGGACGCGGGCAGCGCATTGGGGTTCCTTGTATCGTTGGTTGGGCTGATTGGCATCATCTTTGGTGTCGTGGCCGGGCTGGTCGTGGCACGGATCCGATATCGCCGCGCGCTGCTTTGGGCGCTGTGGGTCGGGGCAGGGGTGTCTTTGCTGCAATCGACCTTGCCACCGCTGCCATGGATGCTGTTGACCCGCGTGATCGAGGGGATGTCGCATCTGGCCATCGTGGTGGCCACACCGACCCTGATCGCGCAACTCAGCGCAGAGCGGCATCGCGGGTTGACCCTGACGCTGTGGGGCACGTTTTTCGGGGTCGCCTTTACCATCCTCGTGGCGTTCGGACTGCCGCTGGTGGACGCCTACGGAATTCCAGCCCTTTTCATTGCCCATGCGATCTGGATGGCGGGTTTTGCCCTGATCCTGCAAGCGGCCCTGTCGCCGCTCTCTGTCCCGGTCGAGGGGCGGCTGACGGTGTCGGGTATTCTGCGCGATCACGTGAGCATCTACCGTTCCCCCTTCATCGCGGCACCGGGTGCGGGATGGCTGTTTTACACGTTCTGTTTTCTTGCCATCCTGACCGTACTGCCGCCGTACATCGCGGTGGAATGGCGTGCATGGGTGCTGGGGGCAATGCCGCTGATGTCCATCGTCGTGTCGATGACGTTGGGGGTTGTGGCCCTGCGCTATATGTCGGCTGTCTGGGTGGTGCAGGTCGGATTTCTGCTGTGCATCGCGGCGCTGCTCTGGCTGTTGGCGGCCCCCGGTGATCCCGCTGCCTGCCTTGCACTGGCCGGCGCATTGGGGCTGGTGCAGGGGGCGAGCTTTGCCGCCGTTCCGCAGTTGAACGCCACCGCTGCGCACCAGTCGCAGGCCTATGGCGCGGTGGCCCAAACCGGCAATATGGGCAACACGCTGGGAACTCCGGTCTTGCTGGCCGTGTTGAGTGTAGCGGGTTATCCGGGATTGATCTGGACGGCCATCGGTGTTCTGGCGATGGGGTTCGGAGCACATGCGTGGATGGCTGCACGGCGCGGCCACTGACACCCCGTGGCATCAAGCCACATGTTCACGAGGTGTTCTCATTTTTTCATTGGCTGTTTGGTCGCTCTGACCTATGTAGAAAACGTTAACCTTTGGGGGCTGGCATGGCCGAGCAAAAGAATATCGAAGTGCGCGGCGCGCGCGAGCACAACCTGAAATCCATCGACGTGGATATTCCGCGCGACCAACTGGTTGTGATCACTGGGCTTTCGGGCTCGGGCAAGTCATCGCTGGCGTTCGACACGATCTATGCCGAGGGGCAGCGCCGCTATGTGGAATCGCTGTCTGCCTACGCCCGCCAGTTCCTCGACATGATGCAAAAGCCGGACGTGGATCACATCTCCGGCCTCAGCCCCGCCATTTCCATCGAACAAAAGACGACGTCCAAGAACCCGCGCTCAACGGTCGGGACCGTGACGGAAATCTATGATTACATGCGACTGCTGTTCGCCCGCGTCGGCACACCCTATTCCCCCGCCACCGGCAAGCCCATCGAGGCGCAGCAGGTGCAGGACATGGTTGACCGCATCATGATGATGGAGGACGGCACGCGCGCCTATTTACTGGCCCCTATCGTGCGCGACCGAAAAGGTGAATACCGCAAGGAATTCATAGAGTTGCGCAAGCAGGGATTTCAGCGCGTCAAGGTGAATGGGGAATTCCACGACCTGGACGAACCACCGACGCTGGACAAGAAATTCCGTCATGACATTGACGTTGTCGTGGACCGGATCGTGGTCCGCGAAGGCCTGGAAACGCGGCTGGCCGACAGTTTGCGCACCGCTCTGGATCTGGCCGATGGCATCTCCGTGCTGGAAACCGCCCCCGCCGAAGGGGACCCGGAGCGCATGACTTTTTCCGAGAAATTCGCCTGCCCGGTCAGTGGGTTCACCATCCCCGAGATCGAACCGCGCCTGTTTTCCTTCAACGCACCGTTTGGCGCGTGCCCCACCTGCGATGGGTTGGGTCAAGAGCTGTTTTTCGACGAGCGGCTGGTGGTGCCGGACCAGAACCTCAAGGTTTATGACGGTGCCTTGGCTCCGTGGCGCAAGGGCAAGTCGCCCTATTTCCTGCAAACGATCGAAGCGATTGCCAAGCATTACGAATTTGATCAACAGACGAAATGGAAAGACCTGCCCGAGAAGGTCAAACAGGTCTTCTTGCACGGTTCAGGCGATGAGGAAATTTCGTTTCGCTACGACGAGGGTGGGCGTGTCTATCAGGTGACCCGTGTGTTCGAGGGCGTGATTCCCAACATGGAACGCCGCTACCGCGAGACGGATTCGAACTGGATTCGCGAAGAATTCGAGCGTTACCAAAACAACCGTCCCTGTGGCGCCTGCGGCGGCTACCGTCTGCGGCCCGAAGCATTGGCCGTCAAGATCGCGGGTCTGCATGCGGGCGAAGTCGTTCAGATGTCGATTCGCGAAGCGTTTGACTGGTGCAACACCGTTCCGGAGCATCTGACACAGCAGAAGAACGAGATCGCCCGCGCCATTCTCAAGGAAATCCGTGAACGTCTTGGATTCCTGAATAATGTTGGATTGGAATATCTTACGCTATCACGCTCAAGTGGTACATTAAGTGGCGGCGAAAGCCAGCGCATCCGTTTGGCCAGCCAGATCGGCTCGGGTCTGACCGGGGTTCTCTATGTGCTCGATGAGCCGTCGATTGGTCTGCATCAGCGTGACAATGATCGCCTTTTGGGCACGCTCAAGAACCTGCGCGATCAGGGCAATACTGTCATCGTGGTCGAACATGACGAGGAAGCGATACGCGAAGCTGACTATGTGTTCGACATCGGCCCCGGTGCCGGGGTGCATGGCGGACGCGTGGTCAGCCACGGCACGCCCGAGCATGTCGCCAATGATCCTGCCTCCCTGACGGGGCAATACCTGACAGGTGCACGCAAAATCCCGATCCCGGCCAAACGGCGCAAGGGCAAGAAAAAATCGATCAAGGTGGTCAAGGCCACAGGCAACAATCTGCAAAACGTGACGGTCGATTTTCCCTTGGGCAAATTCGTCTGCGTGACGGGTGTGTCGGGCGGGGGCAAATCGACCCTGACCATCGAAACGCTGTTCAAAACCGCGTCCATGCGCCTGAATGGCGCACGCCAGACACCGGCACCCTGTGAGACGATCAAGGGGCTCGAACACCTCGACAAAGTCATCGACATCGATCAGCGCCCGATCGGGCGCACGCCGCGCTCCAACCCGGCCACCTATACCGGCGCATTTACCCCGATCCGCGACTGGTTCGCGGGCATGCCGGAATCCAAGGCGCGCGGCTACAAACCCGGCCGGTTCAGCTTTAACGTCAAGGGCGGGCGTTGCGAGGCCTGTCAGGGCGACGGCGTCATCAAGATCGAGATGCACTTTCTGCCCGATGTCTATGTGGAATGCGAAACTTGCAAGGGCGCGCGCTACAACCGCGAAACGCTCGAGATCAAGTTCAAGGGCAAATCCATCGCCGATGTGCTGGATATGACCGTCGAGGACGCGCAGACCTTCTTTCAGGCGGTGCCCAGTATCCGCGAAAAGATGGACGCGCTGATGCGCGTGGGGCTTGGCTATATCAAGGTTGGCCAACAGGCGACAACCCTGTCGGGTGGTGAAGCGCAGCGGGTGAAGCTGTCGAAGGAACTCAGCAAACGCTCGACGGGCCGCACGCTCTATATTCTGGACGAGCCGACAACGGGCCTGCACTTCGAGGATGTGCGCAAGCTGTTGGAAGTGTTGCACGAATTGGTGGATCAGGGGAATTCCGTGATCGTCATCGAACACAACCTGGACGTCGTGAAAACCGCAGACCATATTATCGATATCGGGCCGGAAGGTGGAGATGGCGGCGGCAAGGTCGTGGCAACGGGCACGCCGGAAGAGGTGGCCAAGGTCGCGGAAAGCCACACGGGGCACTACCTCAAATCGATGCTGGGCGCGCGCAATCTGGCGGCGGAATAAAACCTAGTGTTTCAGTACAGTATGTCGCATTCCAAAGGCGCCGTTGCATCCTATTTCTGATAAAATCAATTGGAGTAGGTTATGACAGACGTGACAAACCCCCCTTCGCTTTTCAAGCGCGTGGTGTTTTCGGTGCCGATTCTCGGACGTATGCTGCGAGAAGTGATGTATGGGGACAAGGACAACATATATTATTTCCTTGTCACGATTTTCACGCTCTGGCTCGTGGCAATCCTGACATGGGGCTACGCGGCCTTTATCGTGATGATGTTGATGGCCGTTCCGAGTATGTTTGTGGTGCTGCTTCTGATCACGGTCGGAAAGTAGCAGAAGGCAAGGCGGCCACAATCGGCCCGCCTTGCCCAAACCCTCAACCCCTTCCGCGCTTGGAAAAGCGCGGCAGCATCGCGCTGAAATCCATGCCTTTGCCGTCTTCATCCTCAACGAACTGACGGTACAGCTCAAAAGCACGCGCGCCCATCGGGGTATCGGCGTCAACTGCCTCTGCCGCTTGTTGGCTGAGGCCCAGATCCTTGAGCATCAACTCGGCGGCAAAACCGGGGACATACCCATTGTCCGCCGGGCTGGCAGGTCCGACGCCCGGGGCAGGGCAGTAGGCATTCATCGTCCAGCTATAGCCCGACGACGTGCTGACCACGTCAAACATCTTTTGCCGGTCGAGGCCCAGCTTGTCGGCCAAGGCGAAAGCTTCGCAGGTGGCGATCATCGTAGCACCGAGGATCATGTTGTTGCAGATCTTGGCAGCCTGTCCCGCCCCGGCATCGCCGCAATGCACCGCTTTTTGTCCCATGATGTCGAACAGAGGCCTTGCTGCGGCAAAGCCTGCGTCGCTGCCGCCCGCCATGAAAGTCAGCGTTCCGGCAGAGGCCCCGCCAATCCCGCCCGACACCGGTGCATCGACGCTGAGCAACCCTGCGGCCTCGGCGTCACTTGCCACGGCGCGCGCGCTCTCCACATCCACGGTCGAACAATCGATCAGGGTGGCACCTGCGCGCATGGCCGGAATCACCTCGGCGGCTACAGTGCGCAGGATCGCGCCGTTGGGGAGCATCGTGATGACGATATCCTGCGCGCTGGCGGCTTCGGCTGCGCTGGCGGCATTTGTGACACCTTCTGCCGTCGTGCCAGCCACGTCAAAGCCGGTGACTGTGTGGCCCGCTTTGGCAAGGTTCGCCGCCATTGGCGCGCCCATGTTGCCCAGCCCGATAAATCCGATCTTCATACCTGTCTCTCCCAATTTTAGCGCCATTTTCCCCAGTGGCATCAACATCTTGCTGACTGCCGCGGCCGGAACTTTCGCGTCCGGAAACTGCCATTTCGGGCTGCGATCCTTGTCGATGATTGCGGCGCGGATGCCTTCGAGGAAATCGCCGTGCTCCATTGACCGGGACGTAAAGCGATATTCGAGGTCCAGCGCCTTTTCCATGGTCAGGGACGGCCCGCGCAGGCGGTGCAAAACCTCGATGGTGCAAGCCATGGACAGCGGACTGTTTTGGTTCATCCGTTTCAGCGTGTCGCAGGCGAAATCGCTGTCTTCGGCTTTCAGCGTTGTCAGGATATCCCCCAAGGCTTCGCCGTGAAAATGGCGGTCGATGTCTGGCATCGCGGCTTGCAGAGGGCCGGGGGCAGGGGCCGTGCCTGCCTGCACCAGCAGGTCAGTATCGCCTGTGGCTTCCAACTGTGCGACCAGGTGCGGCCACTGCGCTTCTGGGATGTAGAGATCGGCAAAGCCCGCGAAAATCGCGTCGCTTGCATTCATTCGCGCCGCCGTTGTGCCCAGATATTCGCCCAACCGCCCCGGCGCGAGGGCCAGCATCAGTGATCCGCCCACGTCCGGGATCAGCCCGATGCCGCATTCGGGCATGGCGATCTGGCTGCTGT
Source organism: Tateyamaria pelophila (assembly GCF_019966495.1). Taxonomy (GTDB): domain Bacteria; phylum Pseudomonadota; class Alphaproteobacteria; order Rhodobacterales; family Rhodobacteraceae; genus Tateyamaria; species Tateyamaria pelophila. The sequence continues at coordinate 30,250 of NZ_JAIMIA010000041.1, forward strand.
CGCCGACAACGCGGTGCGAGCCGTGACAGCCAATGCCGACGCCACCGCCCATGGTGAAGCCCTGCATGAAACTGACGACCGGTTTGGGATAGTTGAAGATCTTGTGGTTCAGGCGATATTCGTCGGCCCAGAATGTCTGGCCATAGGAATAATCGCCTTTGGTCCCGGTGTCGTAGAGTTTCGCAATATCGCCACCGGAACAAAACGCGCGCTCCCCTTCGGCGTCGATCATGACCAGCGCAACCGCCGGATCAGTGCGCCACGCGTCCATTGCGTCCTCGATGGCCAGACACATGTCGTCGGTCATGGCGTTCAGCGCCTGCGGGCGTTGCAGGGAGATCCGGCCCGCGCACCCGGTGATACGAATTGAAATGTCGCTCATCGGTTCTTCAGCATGTCGCGCGCCACGATGATCCGCATGATTTCATTGGTGCCTTCGAGGATCTGGTGCACCCGCAAATCGCGGACCAGTTTTTCGATCCCGTAATCGGCCAGATAGCCATAGCCACCGTGCAGTTGCAGACACTGGTCCACGACCTTGCTGCCGGTCTCTGTTACGAATTTCTTGGCCATGGCGCAGAATTTGGTCGCATCGGGCGCGCCCTGATCCAGCTTCCATGCGGCTTGCCGCAGAAAGGTGCGTGCAGCCTGCAATTCAATCTCCATGTCCGCAAGTCGCCATTGCAACCCTTGGAATTGGTCGATGGATTGGCCAAAAGCCTTGCGCTCACTCATGTAGTCCAACGTTGAGGTGATTGCGGTTTGAGCAGCACCCAGTGAACAGGCGGCAATGTTCAAACGGCCACCATCGAGCCCCTTCATGGCGTAAGTGAACCCTTTGCCTTCTTCGCCTACCAGATTTCCCGCTGAAATCTTGCAATTGTCGAATTGCACCTGGGCGGTGGGTTGGCTGCGCCAGCCCATTTTTTCCTCCAGCGCGCCGAAACTCAGGCCATCGACGCCATCCTCCACAAAGACGGTCGAAACCCCCTTGGGCCCATCTTCGCCCGTTCGCACCATACAGACATAGGCATCGGAATAGCCGCCGCCGGAGATGAATGCCTTGGTCCCGTTCAGCGTATAACCTTCGTTCGTGCGCTCGGCCCGGGTGCGCAATGCGGCGGCGTCCGATCCGGACCCCGGCTCGGTCAGGCAGTAGCTCAGCACGGTGTCCATGCTCAGCACGTCGGGCATCACCCGCGCCTTCAACTCATCGCTGCCGAAGCTGTCGAGCATCTTGGCGCACATGTTGTGGATCGAGAGGAACGCTGCGACAGAGGGGCAGGCCATCGACAGCGCCTCGAACACCAAAGTGGCATCCAGTCGCGACAGACCGGCGCCGCCCGCGTCCTCGGACACATAGAGAGAGGCAAAGCCAAGCGCGCCGACCTCCGGCCAAAGCGCCTTCGGGATGGTGCCCGCGGCTTCCCAGTCGCGCGCATGCGGTGCGATCTTTTCCTGACCAAAGGCATAGGCCATGTCAAAAATTGCTGTTTGTTCTTCTGTCAATGCGAAGTCCATGGAGCCTCCTGTGCGGCGCTTTGTATCTGTTGTGGCACGTGCTAGCGGCCGATCTTTACCAGATTATTGCAAGGTTTTTTCATCGACGGTCGCCATCAATTCAGCGATGGTTGCCTCCGGTTGGCCGATCAGGGCAAGCCCGTCGGCCTCGTTCAGTTGCACCAGTGGAACAACCGCGTCCACGTCTTCCCACGAGCGCGCAAACATCTCACTGACCTCCTGGCTGATCGGAGTGGGGGCGATGTAGACGGCCAGCGATTCCACACCGGAACTGGTGAAACGTTCCGCCTTGGCGGCCTGCATGTTCATGAAACGCACGTAGTCTTTTTCAAAACTCTCGATCCGGGACAGATCGATCAGCTGTTTTTGTCCTGCCGCATAATCCGGGTGCGTGATGTAGGCTTTGGTCGCCGCCAAGGTTTCATCGATGGTCGCATGGCCTGCGTACCAGACCACGACAAGGCCGCGATCTGGTATTATGCGAAACGTAACGGCCATATCATTCCATGATGGGTATCGAAAACTCTCCGCCTTCCTTGATGCCAGACGGCCACCGCGACGTCACGGTTTTTGTGCGCGTATAGAATTTGAACGCATCGGGCCCGTGTTGGTTGAGGTCGCCAAAGACCGATTTCTTCCAACCGCCAAAGGTGTGATAGGCCAACGGCACCGGGATCGGCACGTTGATTCCGACCATGCCGATGTTGATTCGGTTGGCGAAATCGCGGGCCGCATCGCCGTCGCGCGTAAAGATTGCGGTGCCGTTGCCATATTCGTGGTCCATGGCGAGGCCAAGCGCCTCTTCATAGTCTTGCGCGCGCACGCAGGTCAGAACGGGGCCAAAGATTTCCTGTGTATAGATGTCCATATCCTTGGTTGCATGGTCAAACAGGTGCGGCCCGACAAAGAACCCGTCCTCATAGCCTTGCAATTTGAAACCACGCCCATCGACAACCAGTTTGGCGCCCTGATCGATTCCGGTTTGCACCAGCCGTTCGATATTGGCCTTTGCGGCCGCGGTCACGACAGGGCCGTAATCAACATCATTGCCGGAGGTATATGGCCCGACCTTGAGCTTTTCGATCCGTGGCACCAGTTTTTCGATCAGCCGGTCCGCCGTTTCGTCGCCCACAGGAACGGCCACCGAGATCGCCATGCAGCGTTCGCCCGCAGCCCCGTATCCCGCGCCGATCAGCGCATCGGCCGCCTGATCCATGTCCGCGTCGGGCATGATGATCATGTGGTTCTTGGCCCCACCGAAACACTGCACGCGCTTGCCGTTGGCACAGCCCGTCGCATAGATGTATTCGGCGATTGGGGTCGAGCCGACAAAGCCGATGGATTGAATGACATCGTGGTGAAGGATCGCATCGACCGCTTCCTTGTCACCGTTGACGACTTGCAGGATGCCCTTGGGCAGGCCTGCTTCTTCCATCAATTCCGCCAGCATCAGGGGCACGGATGGGTCCCGCTCGGAGGGTTTGAGGATAAAGGCGTTGCCGCAGGCGATGGCAGGTGCAAACATCCACATCGGGATCATGGCCGGGAAGTTGAAGGGCGTGATGCCCGCCGTCACGCCAAGGGCCTGACGCATGGAATACATGTCGATGCCGGGGCCCGCGCTGTCGGTATATTCACCTTTCAGCAGTTGCGGCGCGCCGATGCAGTATTCCACGACCTCGAGGCCGCGCTGCACATCGCCGGCTGCATCGGGCAGGGTCTTGCCATGCTCACGGCTCAGCGCTTCGGCCAGTTTGTCCATGTCGCGGTTCAGCAGATCGACGAATTTCATCATCACCCGCGCGCGGCGCTGCGGGTTCACTGCGGCCCAGGCGGGTTGCGCCTTGGCCGCGATTTCGACCGCGTGGTCCAGTTCGTCCGTGGATGCCAGCGGCACCTTGGCCTGAATCTCTCCGGTGGCCGGGTTCATCACATTGGCAAAGCGGCCGGATGTGCCTTTGACATGGGCACCGTTGATGTAGTGAGTTAGCTCTTGCATGGATGTCTCCTTGTCGCGCGCCGGATCGGCACAAAATGGTCAGATGGCGTGGGGGCGATGCGCCCTTTGCCAGATTACGGCCAAGATAGTCTTGCAAAATCCGGTGTAAAAGAGGCAATTGGGCAAAACCATTTTGCAAAAATGCATGATCTCGGGTTTTCGGCCGGATTTGGCCAGTCGCAATCGTGCGACATCCGGGAAATGACATCAGGAAGTGAGACATGCAGGCACATTGGGACGATCTGCGCCTGTTTCTGGCCGTCGCGCGGGCGGAAACGCTGTCGGGCGCCAGTGCGCTGGTTCGCCTGGATGCCGCGACGCTGGGGCGGCGCATTGCGCGCCTGGAAAAGCAACTTGGCGTCGGACTGTTCGTCAAATCTCCGCAAGGCTACGCGCTGACGGATGCCGGGCAGCGGCTGATGATCAGGGCCGAGGCCGCCGAAGAAGCGATGCGTGCCGCAGCCGAGGGTGTATCGGTGCACCGGGTCTCGGCGGACGGCCCTCAATTCGCTGCGCTGAGCGGGCAGATCCGCCTGGGTGCGCCGGATGGTTGTGCCAACTACCTGTTGCCGCAGGTTTGCGCCGCACTGACAGACCAGCATCCAGATCTCGATATCCAGATCGTCGCCTTGCCGCGCGTCTTCAACCTGTCGCGGCGCGAGGCGGATATGGCAATCGGGGTCAGCGCGCCCACAGCAGGGCGCCTGACGGTGCAACGGGTCACCGATTACAAACTGCATTTTGCCGCCAGTACGGAATATCTCTCCAAGGCGCCTCCTTTGGCGCACATGTCCGACCTGCCACAGCATCGAATCGTGGGCTATATCCCCGACATGATCTTTGACCGTGAATTGGATTATCTGGCCGACGCTGGGGTGCAGCGGATCGCATTGGCCTCGAACTCGGTCTCGGTGCAGCTTAACCTCTTGCGGCAAGGCGGCGGGGTCGGGGTCGTGCACGATTTCGCACTGCCCACGGTGCCGGGCGTGCAGCGTGTTCTGGTGAACCAGTTCGCCCTCCAACGCAGCTTTTACCTGATCCGCCACGCGGCGGACCGGGATCATCGCACGCTGAACCGGTTTGCGGAACTGCTCGGCCAGGGGATCAAGGCCGAGGTGACGCGACTGGAGCGCATATCGGGCGAAAGCGGTGCCTGATGCCGGAACACGGCCAATCTTTCGCGAAAAGTCGAGTTATGCGGGGATCTTGGCAAAGGGCAGGCTTGACAGGAGGGGGGCAGGACGTTGACGCTAGGACAGCGTACATATCAGCCCAAGGAGCGTCCCATGCTGGTCCACAACATTCTGAAATCGAAATCCGACGATGCCGTGGTCACCGTGCCGCCCGGATCCTTGGTGTCTGACGCGGTCAAAATTCTGGCGGAGCGCAAAATCGGAACGGTCGTCGTCTCAAAGGACGGGAAAACGGCCGATGGCATCCTGTCTGAGCGTGATATCGTACGGATGCTGTCTAAACAGGGCGGTGCGATCCTGAACGAACCTGTCGATGCGTTCATGACGAAAAAACTGGTGACATGTGTGCGGAACGACAATGCGGATTCGATTCTGCAACAAATGACGGACGGGCGTTTTCGGCACATGCCGGTTGTGGAAGACGGGGTGTTGATCGGCCTCATCACCCTGGGCGATGTTGTCAAGGCGCGCCTGACCCAGCTTGCCATGGAGAAGGACGCCCTCGAAGGGATGATCATGGGCCACTAAGCCCGCTTGCAATCAGCCTGTTGAAATGCTGCATTGGCGACAAGTACAAAGACGGAGCCGCCCATGCGCATCGGCCTATACCCCGGCACATTCGACCCGATCACCCTGGGTCATATTGATATCATTCGCCGGGCCAGTCCCATGGTCGATCGTCTGGTGATCGGCGTCGCGATCAACCGCGACAAGGGGCCGTTGTTCTCTCTAGAAGAACGACTGAACATGATCGAGGCGGAATGCGCCAAGCTTTCTGAACAGACAGGCACCGAGATCGTTGCGCATCCGTTTGAGAATCTGCTGATCGATTGCGCCAGGGACGTTGGTGCACAGATCATCTTCCGGGGTTTACGCGCGGTGGCGGATTTTGAATATGAGTTTCAGATGGTGGGGATGAACCGTCAGTTGGACGACAGCATAGAAACCGTGTTCCTGATGGCCGAGGCCAAGCATCAGGCGATCGCGTCAAAGCTGGTCAAGGAGATCGCGCGCCTTGGAGGGGACGTGAGCAAATTCGTGACACCGCTGGTCAACAACGAGATCGTCGAGAGATTTAAGATAATCGCGTAAGGTTCTGCTCTGGAACGAAAAAGAGCGCCTGTTTCGGCGCTCTTTTCTGTTTCTGCAGGGCAGGCCTAGTTTACAGGTATTTGCCCATTTCGACGGCCGTGTCGGCCATCCGGTTTGAAAAGCCCCATTCATTGTCATACCACGTCAGGATCCGCGCCAAATTGCCATCCATGACTTTGGTCTGATCTGTCGCGAAGATCGATGAGTGGGGATCATGGTTGAAATCCATGCTGACCAACTTGGCATCCGTGACACCCAGCACACCCTTGAGCGGCCCGGATGCAGCGGCGGCCGTCATTGCGGCGTTGATCTTCTCGACCGTCACATCGGTGTCCAGTTCGACTGTCAGGTCGACGCAGGACACGTTGGGCGTTGGTACCCGGATCGCGACGCCGTCGAGCTTTCCGTTCAACTCGGGCATCACCAAGCCGACGGCCTTGGCGGCGCCTGTCGATGTCGGGATCATCGATAAGGCGGCGGCGCGGGCGCGATAAAGATCGCTGTGCATCGTGTCCAGCGTCGGCTGGTCACCGGTATAGCTGTGCACGGTTGTCATGAATCCGCGTTTGATTCCAAAGGAATCATGCAGGATCTTGGCGACCGGCGTCAGGCAGTTGGTGGTGCATGACGCGTTTGATACGATGATGTCGTCGGCGGACAATATGTCGTGGTTGACGCCGTAAACGATCGTTTTGTCGGCGTCCTTGCCCGGTGCCGAAATCAGGACCCGGCTGGCGCCGTTTTCGAGGTGCGCCTGACAGGCTTCCTTGGAGGTAAAGATGCCGGTACACTCCATCACGATATCCACGTGCGCCCACGGCAGGTCCGCCGGATTGCGCATGGCGCTGACCTTGATCGGGCCAGTGCCCACGTCAATGGTGTCGTCGGTGGTTTTGACCTGCACAGGAAAGCGACCATGCACGCTGTCATATTGCAGCAGATGTGCGTTTGTCTCGACCGGACCAAGATCGTTGATGGCAACAACCTCGATATCTGTGCGCCCGCTTTCGATAATTGCGCGAAGCACGTTGCGGCCGATCCGACCGAATCCATTAATTGCGACTTTGATGGCCATGGTATCCCCCATGTCTGGTGTCAGTAATGCGTCTGAAACGACAATATGGTCACGATGTATCATGCCTTGCCGCCGTTAACGCTAACAACTAGATTTCAGCGGCGCTGTCAACCGGGCAGGCCATTTGTCTCTATCTCCAGAACGCCATCCATTCCAGTAGGTCGGCCAATTTCTTTGAGAGAAAGATAATGTGCTCAGAGCCATAGACCATCACATCCAATGTGATCGCGGCGATCAGAAAAACACCTAGAAAGAGTGCAATGCGGTTGGTCATGGGGTCCAGTATTGGCAAAACAGCAACGGGCAGGGCCGTTGTGACAGCCCTGCCAATACCGTGCAAGCGTTAGGAAATTACTTAGACGAGGCGGCCCATGGCCGTCGCCACATCAGCCATCCGCACCGAAAAGCCCCATTCGTTATCATACCAGGCCAGAACCCGCACCAACCGGTTGCCGACCACCTTGGTCTGATCCGGCGCGAAGATGGAGGAAAATTCGGTGTGGTTGAAATCAACGGACACTTTTTGTTCGGCGTCATAGGACAACACCCGGCCCATGGGCCCGCGTGAAGCCTCGGCCACGGCGGCGTTCACCTCTTCGACGGTCACATCGCGGCTGGCCTCGAACGTCAGATCGACAGCGGAGACATTGGGCGTGGGCACGCGCATCGCTGTGCCATCCAGCTTGCCCGCCAGATTGGGCAGAACTTCGCCGAGGGCCTTGGCTGCCCCGGTCGATGTCGGGATCATCGCCATCGCCGCCGCACGGGCCCGGTAGAGGTCATCGTGGCGACGGTCCAGCGTAGGCTGGTCGCCGGTATAGCTGTGGATGGTGGTCATCACGCCACGCTCGATCCCGACAGAGGCGTCCAGAACCTTGGCCAACGGGGCGAGGCAGTTGGTGGTGCAAGATCCATTGGAAATCATCCGGTCGTTGACGGCTAGCAGATCGTCGTTCACGCCGAACACGATCGTCTTGTCGACATTTTTGCCGGGCGCCGACAACAGCACCTTCTTTGCGCCGCGCTCGAAGTGGACCTTGGCTTTTTCGCCGTCGTTGAACTTTCCGGTGCATTCCAGAACAACATCGACGCCGTTCCAATCCAGTTCGTTCATGTCGTAGGTGGACATCATGCGGATCGGGCCGCGGCCCAGATCCATGGTGTCGTTGCTGATTGTGATCGGGTGGGGGAAGCGGCCGTGGATGGAATCATATTTAATAAGATGTGCGGCGGTTTCCAACGGACCGGTGGCGTTGATCGCAACCACGTCGATGTCGTTGCGCAGTGATGTCGCAATGTGGGACAGTGTGCAGCGGCCAATGCGGCCAAATCCGTTAATACCAACTTTGATTGTCATCTCTTTTCCCACGCGTCCAAAAACTCTGAAATATCACGTGGTTCATAGCGGGAGCCGGCAAATGTGGGAAGTCTGATTAGAATGATAAATCAGAGTGTTAGCGATAAATGTGGCAAAGCGCCTCCAGTTCGCGCTAACAGTTTGCACATGGCCAATCCAATGTTATGCGCTAACGTGTAAAGCATCAGCAGGAGCGGAAACAATGAGTGGATTATTGGCACTTTTGGATGACGTCGCGGGAATCGCCAAGGTGGCGGCCGCTTCTGTCGATGATGTCATCGCGCAGGCGGGCAAGGCCGGTGCGAAGGCGGCCGGTGCGGTCATTGACGACGCCGCTGTCTCCCCGAAATACGTGCAGGGGTTTTCGGCCGATCGGGAGCTTCCGATCATCTGGCGCATCGCCAAGGGGTCGTTCAAGAACAAGCTGCTGTATTTGCTGCCTGCGGGGCTGGCCTTGTCCGCCTTTGCGCCCTGGGCCATTCCACCGCTGTTGATGCTGGGCGGGGCTTACCTGTGCTTCGAAGGGGCCGAAAAAGTGTCCCATGTTCTGGGATGGGGGCACGCGCACGAAGATTACGCGGGCAAGGCCACAGTGCTGGAAGACCCCGCGCACTTGGAAGAGAAGAAGGCCCAGGGCGCGATCAAGACGGACTTCATCCTGTCCGCAGAGATCATGACCATCTCCCTCGCCGCCATTCCCGAAAGCAACTTCTGGATGGAAGCCGCCACGCTGGCGACCGTGGCGATCATGATCACGACTGTCGTTTACGGCGCGGTGGCGATCATCGTCAAAGCGGACGATGCGGGCCTCGCCATGGCTGCGCATGGTCGGCTGGGCCTCACCCGCGCGCTGGGGCGGGGCATCGTCAAGGTGATGCCGGGTTTCATGCAGTTGCTGACAATCGTTGGTACGGCGGCGATGCTGTGGGTGGGCGGGTCCATCATCGTGCACGGTCTGGAACAGATCGGATTTGGCTGGCCTGCCCATGTGATCCACGACATCGCAGCCGTGATTGGCCATGCCGTGCCATCAGCGACGGGTACCGTCGAATGGATCACAAAAGCGGCGATTGATGGTGTTCTGGGGTTGGCCCTGGGCTTTGTGCTGATCCCGCTGGGGGAAAAGATCATCACGCCGCTGTGGCGCGGCGTCACCGGTGCGAAAGAATAAGGACGGCTTTGGCCACTGCGTTACGTTGACTTTCCACCTAATGGATCGAAGCCACCGGCTTCTAGCCGGTCCGCTTCAGCGAATCTTTCTCTGATCTTCTCTCCTGAATTTTGAAACCCGCTGTGGCGGTATGGTTTCAAAATTCAGGAGAGAAGATCATGCGTT
>NZ_JAIMIA010000042.1 GCF_019966495.1 Tateyamaria pelophila
TCAGACAGAGCCGCCCGGTTCTCTGCGGTCGCCAGTCCCTCGGTCTCGAACCGGCCCATCTGCGACGTGGATGCGGCATGCGCATCGACGGCACGGCCACCGACAACCTGGCGCATCACGGGATCGAGCGCGAGACGGTCGGCGTCATTGACGTCCCCGTATCCTGCCAACCGGCCGTAGACCGATTGCCGAAACAGCCCGTCGAGCCGGTGGATCGTGTTCTTGCCACGGCGATTATCGCACAGGGCAGCAGACGCCAGATTGGACAGACCGAGCGCGTCATCAAGCTCGCGCATCACCAGAAGGCCGCCATCCGAACTGAGCTGAGCGCCCCGGAATTCCAGCCGCACGCGAGGGTCAAAATCCACACGATCTGCCCGCTGCAAGCCCGCACCCTCTGGGTGATCCATGAAACACATCCTCCGCAGCAACCAACGCCATGATATATATAGAAAATATCACGTTCAAGACAGCGAAATCAGAGATCTACTTGGGGAATGCGGGTTCAAAGAAGATGAAGAACACATTACTTACCCGCTCAGCGGTTGCTCTAAAGTCATTCCTAATGATGGTCCTTTGAAAACAGAGCCATATCCTGTCGTTGAATAACGTCTTCACCGTGTGACCGTGTGCACAATGCCCAATCTCCGACTGGGCAGCGCCCGAACCGCCGCCACGGGGCGGGCGCGGCACGCAGCTGACAAAACACCGCAAGCATCAAAAACGCCTCTCACCCGACCCTCCGCCTCCACGCTGCAATTGACCCACATCAAAGAACACATGCAGCTTCCCGCATATATTCGGCCCATCTCAAACGCGGAGGGCCAAAATGCCACGTCTCATGCTTATCCTGATCCTGCACATCTTCATCGGATCTACCGTCGCGGGCTCTGCCGTCGTGGTGGCGCTCACCTTGGGCTACGATACGCTCGGCCCGATCCTGATCATGGCCGCCCTCGGCTTTCTCGCGGCCTTCCCGGTCAGTTGGTTTGTGGTCAAACGGATCTCGGAGGCCGCCTGAGCAGATTGCGCCAGATCAAGGCGGCCCGCGCAAAACGCGCCCATCCTGCGCGCGACACATCAGGAGGCACCCCATGGATATCGCAGCACAAAAACAAATTCTTCTCGCCCGCCGGGCCGAGCTTGCGGCCAATCTCACCGAGATTGAGCATCAGCTTGACGCGCCCGCGACCAAGGATTGGGAGGATCGCGCCTCTGATCGGCAAGGCGATGAGGTTTTGGAGGCCTTGGGTCACGCGGAACATAATGAGATGATCCGCATCGATGCAGCCCTTGAGCGGATCGAAACAGGGGAATACGGTGCCTGTGCAAAATGCGGGAATGATATCTCGGAGGCGCGTTTGAAACTGCTGCCCGACGCGGCGCTATGCAAGGATTGCGCGGTCTAGCTCAAGAGTTCGCACGGTCAGGCAGCCCGTCTCTGAACGGTGGTGCCCGACCGGATCGGTCGCGCACCACATCGCATATTTCAGCGCTTATTTGTACCCGAACGCCGAGTTTGGCATCCAGTCCGGCGTTCCCTTGCCCGCACGCATGTGCAGGCATGACGTCCCGACGCGCTGGAAGTAAGTCGCTTTCAGCTCGTACCAACCGGCTTGCGGCACTTCTACCTGCACCACCTGGGTCTCAAAACATGGCACGCGCCGGTTGTGATAGCCGACTTGCTGGCCACCTATATAGGCCTCCAGCCCATCGTTCGTCAGGAAATCAATGTTGTAGACACCCGGACTGTCAAATTTCACATAGCCGGAAATTCCTGCCACGACATGATGCGCCTGGGTCGACGTCAGCGTCAGATCTCCATCGGCCGTATCGCGGTAATCAAGGCCCTTGAGCGGCGTTCCCGGAGCGGCTCTTTTCAGGGCCCGTTCCGCCTGATTGAGTGTTTTGACATCCGGTGGATAGGCATATTTGACCGCCAGTCCGGGCTTCAGGCCCGTCGGCTGTGGATTTGCGGGTTCAAGCTTGAGCGGAGCCGCCAAAGCCGTGGTCGCAACCAGTGCCATCGCACAGGCGGCTGCAACTGTTTTCAAAAAGGTCATTCATAACTCCCAATATCTTGACCGACGCACTGCGGCCTTGAGTGATGCCTGAGTTTAGAAGAGCGATGGGCCGCCTGACAACCTCTCCATCGCAAACTGTGATCAATTCTGATCTCTCAGGGTGCGCGAAAGAACAAATATCGGTCCGGCGCGATCGTCTCCGGTCCGCTGATCTGTTCAAGCCCAACCAGGGGTTGCTGCGACAGCACCAGACCGCCTGAAACCATGACCGCTGCGATGAAGGGACTCAGTTTGGCCCCTTCCTGCACATCCAGTTCCTTGACGCCAAAGCCAAAGTCATAATGTGCGAGCGCCATTTGCTTGCCCTCACCTGCCATACGTTGAAGTATGTCTTCGGCCTCACCCTGTAGAAAATCCGCTTCGGGCGGGACACAACTGGGATGGCACTCGAGAATCCGATCGATCACCCAGATGCGGCGGCCTTTGATTTCCTGCCGCAGGTGGTCATAAGTCCGCCCGTTGCCCAGACCCATCTCCAGCACGTCGCCGTCAATGCCCTTGATCTGATCCGCGGCCCAGTTGATCCCGTCAATTTGCGCGGTCAGGCGACGGCGCATTGATTCAAGTCTGCTCATATGTCGTTCTCCATCGACCAAGGAGTGGCCCCACCCGATTGCATTTCGTCCAAAAAGGCTTCGGTAAAGGACCAGATTGCCGGAGTATGTACAAGATGGTGGGTCAACAGACCAAACGGTTCTGTATGGTCAGCGCGCCCCTCAACCCGATCCGTCAGCTGTGCCGCCGCCCTGGCAATGAGGATGTCGGGATCCACAAGTTCGCGGGTTCCGCTCCACCAAATCGGGTCGACATGCGTGTTCACGATGGCCAACCCGGCCAAAGCAGGGCGAGGTCGCGGCCTGTAGGTCGACAACACGCGATAACCTTGTTTGGCCAACACGCCGGTGATGTCATCGTTGATCCGATTCCAGGGCGGTACGAACATCCGAGCCACCTCATTTCCAAACAGAGCCAGCATCTTGTTGAGCCCCGCCTGCGCGTCGTGCGCCGCTCCCGGTCTTGGGGTGAGAAACTCGTTCTTCTTGTCGCCCGGGCCACTGTGGTCTGCATGGGCCCAACCATGCACGACCGGCAAGATGTGTCCGGTATCGATTTCCCCGGGAAGATTCGGATCCACACCTGCCGGGATAATCGCAAGATGCACCGGGACACCGATGCGCACGGCCGTGTCCATCAACTGCGCCAAGGCAGGCGTCATTCGGGTCGCGTCATCATCACGCCACCACATGGGTACCGCAATGTCTTCACGACGACACTGGGCCAGCGCCCGGCGCAAAGGCGTCCAGTCAAGCGTTGTCATGGTGCATTCTCACGTAGGCCATGCGCAATTTCGACGGATAAGGCCGCGCCATCCATGCCTTGCGTCCGAAGCGGTCTGCGCCCCGCAGCCATCACCGCCTTGACCCGGTCGGCCAATGCAGCAGCTGTCAGGTCCTTTTGCAATACCACTTGCACCGCAGGAAGTGCGGCCAACGCATCCGCGCGCAGGCCCTGTTCCACCTCGCCTCCATCATCAAACGGGACGAGCACAGCAGGCACACCGGACTGAAGCACATCCAGTGCCGTATTGTACCCCGCCATCGAAACCGAGGCTGCGGCAGACATCAACATCTGCCGAAACGCGGGCGTCGGCGCCTCGATACTTACGTTGGAAGGGGCCAGATCGGCCAAGGCCGCGCGCCGTTCATCCGACCCGCCAACCAACAACAGCCATTGCAATTCAGGCAGATGTGGGGCGGCTTCGAAAGCTGCACGGAATACCGCATCGCCAACATTGCCACCGCCTGCGCTGACCAGCACCTGTTGGCTTTGGTCCGCACCGCCGGATGCAGGTTTTGGCGCCACGAACCCGGTGTAGTGCAAGCGGGCATTGAGCGCATCGCTGACTGGCCAGCTTTGCTGCAGTGTCACCACCTCCGGATCAGCGTGGACTAGGACGCCGTCATAGAACGCCCCAATAGTTTCATCCGCATAGTCTACCTTACCGGGTTTGCTCGGCGGGGCCAGAATATCGCGGATTGAACTCAGGATCACCGGACGCGGCGTCATCACCCGCGCGGCCTCGAGCAACGCTTTGAATTCCGTACGCAGAATGCGGCGACCAAAGGGGAACAGCTCTGTGATCAAAATATCGGGTCGAACCTCCGCCAGAATGCCCAGCAAGCGGTTCTGGCGTTCGGTCAGTAGTCTTTCATCGGCGACCGTACCGTCAGACCGTAGCAATGTCGTAAAATCCGTGCCATCCGATCGCAGGGGTGTCAGCTGCTCCAACCGCACGCCAGACGCATCAAAGTGATCAACGGCAGTTCCACCGCTCACAACCGTCACACGATCGCCTGCCGCCACAAAAGCACGGGCAAGGGTCAACGCGCGTGCGAGATGACCCGTACCAAGCAGATGGGTGACGACGATCATCACCTTCATGGCGCGTCTCGCAGCAAACGGATGGGGTCTGGTTCGGCACGCAGTTCGCCGTTGGCAACGTTGATGAGGAACAACCGATCCCGCTTGATCTGAAAGGGCGCCGGACCTTCAAAATTCCAGCCGGTTGCTGCGGCCATCAACACCCGCATGATCCCGATATGACAAACCGTCACCGTGTCGCAGCTCAACCCCTGCGCCCAGGGGACAAGCCGATCGCGCAGCGCGCCGGGGCTTTCGCCACCGGGCGGGCAATAGTCCCAGCCCCAGTGTTCGATATCGCGGAAACCGCTGTTTGGATCTGCCCGCAGCTCAACGCCCTTGCCGCCTTCCCAATCGCCCCAGTTCATCTCGATCAGCGCATCGTGAACCTGTGGCGTGCGTCCTGCCACAATCTGGCCGGTTTCGACCGCCCGGCGGAGCGGGCTGGACACCAGATCAGCCTCTTCCCAGCCAAGCGGCAAGCGCAAGCCTGACAGATGCGCCCGCGCCTCATCATCCAGCGGAACATCCGTACGGCCCTGTATGCGCCCGGCGCGATTCCACGCCGTATGACCATGGCGCAACAGCGCAAGTCGGATCATATCAAGGCCTCCAACGCAGTATTCAAGGTTTGGGCAGCATTGCCCAAAAGATGGTGCGACAGTATTTTCTCGCGCGCTTCTATGCCAAGGCGATCCCGTTCACTTTGATTGGACATCAAATGTACAATCTGATGCGCCATTGCCTCTGGTCCGGCCCGAGGCGGCGGATGCGACCCGTGGACAACGTCCCGCACGCCCGGCCTGTCCTGCGCAACGACGGGCAGACCTGCCGCCTGTGCTTCGAGGTACACCAGTCCGAACGCCCCGTTCACACCGGGCCAGAAGAACAGGCAGGACTGCTCGTATTGTTCCGCCAAAGCATCCGCATTCTGCACGCCCAGAAATGTCACGCGCCGTTTGAACGGCGCCATCATCCGTTCGACATCCGGTCGGGCGGGGCCGTCACCCGCGATATTCAACCGCCAACCGAGGTTTGCGGGCAATAGTCCCAGTGTGTCTGCAATCAACTGATACGAGGCCAGTTTATCGCCATGCCGCATCATTCCGACATTCAGCATCGGACCTTGCCGACGGCTTTCGGGCGGCAGCTCGGCGCGCGCCAGAAACGGGGCAAGGTGGATCAGAGTTTGCCCCTCGGGCGCATCGCGCCGCAGAGTTTCAGCATCCCGGTGGGTGAAGTAAAAGATCGTGTCGGCGTCATCACTCGCTGCCTCGGCCGCCGCTGCAAACCTTGCCCACGGGCCGAACAACCGCTTGCGGGCGCGCGTGCTTTCGATCTGAAGATACGGAATACCCAGCGCCCGGCTGACTGAAGGGCCAATCAGGTCCGGTGCCTTGTAGTAGTTGTGGTAGGTCACCCAAGCCTGCCAGGATTTGGATGCAGGACGTTTCAACAGCCTGGCAACTTCTACCTGCGCACTTTGCATCAATTCGGATTGATGGGCCTTGTCACCCCACTTGTCATAAAGGCGCAGCTCAGAAACAAGCGCGACCGAACGTCCCCCTTGTCGCAGCGCCGCCATCAAGCCATTCGCCATGGCCCGATCTCCGGAAGGAACGGGGTGGTTTGGGGATTTCAGCGGAGCAAAGAATGCAAGGGTCATGGCGCATCCGCTTTGCCCATGATCGACCTGAGACGCTGGGCCAGATGGTCGATGCCCGGTTGCATCTGAAACTCCGATTGCAGGCGGTCAAGGGCGGCCTGGGCCATCGCCCTGCCCTGCGCAGGATCTTCGGCCAGACGCACCATATGGCCGGCCAGTGCCTCAGGCGCATCGTCGCTCAGAACACCATGTACACCGTCATCGATAAATTCCGGGATGGCCGAAACCGGCGTCGACAGGATCGGCAAGAGCTGGCTGGCCGCTTCCATCAGAACATTGGGCAGGCCGTCGCGATCTCCGTCAGCGGCCACGCGACTGGGCAACACAAAGAGATCAGCGCCGCGCATAGCCTCGATCACTTCGGGTTGATCACAGGCGCCACGCCACGTGATCCGGTCGTTCACTCCCAACACGTCTGCGTGCGCCCGCATTTGCCTGTCCAGTGCGCCGCCACCGATATGGGTCCAGTGCCAGTCGAAGTGCCTTGGCAGCAATGCCAGCGCGCTGATCAGCCGGTCAAATCCCTTTTTCTCGACCAGACGTCCGACGGACATCATGTGAAAAGGTGCATCACCCGCACGCAGATCCCGTTCGGCTGGCAGCGGAAAACGCTTCAGATCCAAGCCGTGATAGACGAGATCAACTGGCGTGCTTTGTGCCAGTTCATTCAAGTGCTCAGCCCCAAAGGCAGTACATGTGGCCCCAAAAGCAGCCCCCGCAGTCAGGTTGCTCAGCTTTTCACGCAATTCCCAATCAGGCGACGTCCAGATATCCTTGGCATGGGCAGAGAAGGCCCAAGGCATACCCCTCAGAACAGCAGCGTAACGGGCCACTGATGACGGGGTATGCAGGAAATGGGCGTAGATCGCCTCGATGCCAGCAGGCATTTCGCGTGCCATGACACAAGCCTGCCCAAACCGGCGCACCCGGTTGCGGGTCTTGTCGCGGCGCCAATCGCGCAGGAACTGACCAAACACCTTCCCGAAATCTGGTTGGAACAAAGCCCATCCGAGCCCACGCATCACGCGCAGCGGTTCTTGATGCAGGTATTCCGGCAAATAATACACATCTGCGCCAAGCTGATCATGCAAAGGGTGCGTTTTGTGATCGGTCGGATGGCGCAGCGACCATATCTCGAAATCCAGCCCAGCGCGTTCAAGCGCAAGCAACTCCTGCGCGATAAAGGTTTCTGACAAACGCGGCCAACCTTTGACGGCGATGGCGAGCCGAGCCTGCTTTTGGGTCATTCGGCGGCGTCACTGACGCGTCGGGACATCAGGTGCCGTGTGCGCTCGATCACCACGTCAAGACCATCAAGCAGGCCATCGGCGCCTGCCTCGGAGGGACGTTTCTGGTACGGCAGAGCGCGGATCGCGGCGATCATGCTTTGCGGGGTCAAACCGTCGCGGAATTCATCAAGGTTCCGGACCAGCCCGATTTCTTCGGCCCTGTTGGCACGTATCCACTGTTCAAGCCGGGGCTTGGTGCGCGGTACGATGATCGCGCGTTTGTCGAAAGACAGCACTTCGCAGAAGGTGTTGTAACCTCCCATCGAAACAACGCCCTCGGCTGCGGCGAACAGGGATTCAATGCGACTGTCGAAGCCCGTGGCCGTGACCCGGCCGTTCAGCGCGGCCACACGCGCTTCGAAAGCGTCCCGTGCGTCACCGGACAGGAACGGGCCATAAACCAGAACAGCATGCGGCAAAAGCGCTGGATCCTGTTCGTAAGCCTGCAACACCAGATCAACCATGGCCTGCCCGTCACCGCCGCCCCCCGGGGTGACCAGCACATAGGGCGTGTCGGGCACCTCTGCCGGGTCGACAATCTCCCGACGCAAATATCCGGTCCAGAACATACGATTGCGCGTCGCATCTGACAGCGGCAGACCTTGCGTCGGGTCATACACGCTTTTGACGCCGTAGACCCACGTTTCGTCGTAGAAGGCTTCGGTCGCCTCGACAGAGCCTTTGCGGGCCCATTCCGCCGCAAGCACCGCGGGCTCGTCCAGAACATCGCGCAGCCCCAGAACTATCCGGGTTTTGCCGATGCGGTTCAGCTTTTCAAGACTGGGCAGCAATTCACCCCGAAAACCGGTGGGCTCCTTGTCGACGATCAATAGGTCTGGCTCGTATTGCTCAAGTGTGGATTGGATCAGCCCGGCCCGCAGATCGGTCGTGGCGTCGATATCCATGCCACTGGCCTGACTGACATAAGACCCGTCGCCCAGTTTTTTCACCCCGGGCAAACGAACATGATCAACGGCTTCGGGAAAGGTAAAGCGACCCGCCACCGGACTGCCCGTCAGGATGATGGCGGAGCCTGCGACGCCGCTTTCGGTCAGCGCGGAGGCCAGAGCACGACTGCGACGCAAATGGCCCAGACCGAATGTGTCATGACTATAGAGGACAACGCGGCGTGGGCGCGTCCCAATCTGCGTCAGCGCTGCAGGTGTTGATTGGCCCATAGTCTTCATCTTTGTCTTTTTGTCTCTCTGAGCGTGAACACCGTCCACGCCCAGAGAATCTTCCGCGCCGTATAACACAGCGATCCATATTCCCAAGGCCTCGCGCTTGCACATCTGTATGCGCAAACACAGGTGCCCGTCGCCCTGTTTTGCTCAGATTAACACCAAATGTCGAGTGCTGGCCGGAATTTGATGCGTCTGGCGGGATCATTTGCATTGGATGGTGCACTGGCTTAGCGTTCTTGCAAACGAATGAGGCGGGCTTGTTTTGATGCGTCAACTGATCTTTGGGCTTATGGCCTGCCTGTTCTTCGGCCTCGCGTCCCTCTTTCCAGACAAAGGTGCCGCCCAAAGCCTGAGCAACGTCCTCTCAAAACCGGCTGCCGAAACCACGACGGATATCGATGAGATCATGCGCAGCGCCGCGCAGAACGGTGTCGGTGTCGTCGTCATTGACAGCAATGGCCGCATGCTGACGCAGGTCGGCGAAACCAGTCCACTCAATCCTGCCCCGGCCAGCAGAGCCTCCAACCTGATGTCGCTCCAGGACGACGCGGCCGCGTTCCGCACCACGTTGGTCAACCGGTTCGTAAACCTGCCCGATGCCTTCAACGAAGTCCTGTTTATTCTGCGCGCGACGAGCCCCGACGGCAGAATACTGACCTATCTCGAGGTTCTGTTTTATACACTCGTCTTTCTCGGTATCGGCCTTCTGTTCCAGGACAAGGTGTACGGCCGCTACATTGCCAAGGGGTTCGTTGTCGCGCGGATCACCGAAAACCCACAGGGTTACGCAGAGAAAATGCCGTTCTTGATGTTCCGGTTCTTCATGGGCGTGATTGGAATCGTCATCTCGATGGCTGTCGCCTACGGGCTCGGGATCACGATTTTTGGGCCGTTGGATGATCCGGCCCTGCAATTTACCGTCGCCTTGGTCTATTTCGCCTATTTCATGGTGCGCTTTGTCATCAGCATGTGGCGCATGATCCTGTCACCGTTCCTGACGCAATACCGCATTCCGCGCTTTTCGGATCACGATGCCAAAAAGCTCTATAACTGGATGTGCGTCGGGACGGTGGTGGGCATCTCGACCATTCTGTTCGGTGTCTGGATCAAGGAACTGGGCTTGAATTTCGAAGTCTATGTGTTTCTTTACTCGCTGCTGTCGCTCGTCGTGATGGCGCAAAGCATTCTTCTGGTTCTGTTCAACAAGCGATCGGTCACGGATGCGATCCTGAACGGCACGCCTGCCGAAGCGGCCACATGGGTCCTGCGCGCCCTGTCCCGGCTCTGGGCACCGATCTGCATCCTGTTTTTCGTGTTCGCATGGTCCGAACAAACCTATCACCTGATCATCGGAGACAATGACGGCGTGCCTCTGCTGGTGGGAGGATGGTTCATTCTGACGACCATTATCGTGGTCTACGGCGTTCTGAACTATTTCATCGAACGCAGCTTTGCCCGGTCGCAATCCGCCCCCCGTGCCACATACCCGATCAATGAAGCAGGCGAGCCGATCATGCCCAGCGGGGCGCTGCAACTCAAACACACAGGGCTCACGTCTTTTCAGGGGCTCGCGCAACGCATCGCGGGCATCATCGCATTCGTGGCTGGCGCCTACGCGTTCATCGCGATGTGGAATCCAGGCGCCGGCGTGATGAGCGAAAGCCTGGCGGACCGGTCGCTCGATGTCATCGTGATCATCTTTCTCGGCTACATCGCTTACAATGCGTTCCGCATCTGGATCGACAAGAAGATCGAAGAAGAACAGGGTGATATGGATGAAGGCGAGTTGGGCGACGAAGGCGGCGGCACCAGCGCGTCCAGGCTTGCAACCCTTCTGCCGTTGTTTCGCAACTTCGTTCTGATCGTCATCATCGTCACCGGGTTCCTGATCGTGCTGATGGAAATGGGGGTCAATGTTGGCCCGCTTTTTGCCGGGGCCGGGATCGTCGGTGTGGCCGTCGGTTTTGGCAGCCAAAGCCTTGTGCGAGACATCTTTTCTGGCGCATTTTTCCTGTTTGACGATGCATTTCGCAGGGGCGAATACATCGATATCGGCGGGGTCAAGGGCACCGTCGAAAAGATCAGCGTGCGCAGCTTTCAGCTCCGTCACCATCTGGGGGCCCTGCACACGATGCCCTTCGGTGAAATTCAGGTCCTGACGAACTATTCGCGCGACTGGGTCATCATGAAACTGCCCTTGCGCGTAACCTATGACACCGATGTGGAGAAAGTCCGCAAGCTGATCAAGAACCTCGGTGTCAAGCTGCTCGATGATCCGGTGATCGGAGAGAACTTCATCCAGCCGCTGAAGTCCCAGGGCGTGATCGAGATGCAGGACAGCGCCATGATCATCCGGGTCAAGTTCATGACCAAGCCCGGCGATCAATGGCTGGTGCGCAAAAAGGTTTATGAAGAGATCCGCGCACTCTTTGAACGCGAGGATATCCACTTCGCCCACCGTGAAGTGACAGTGCGCCTTGCCGATGGCAAATCCGCGGACGACTTGACCCCAAAAGACCGCCAAGCCGTTGCCGCAGCCGCGCATGCTGCGATGGAAGAAGACTTGATGGAAGGCGGTGCAGCAGACGGGGACGACAGATAAGCCCCCTCGACATGCGGTTGAAAAAGGCATAGGCGCGCAAGCTTGGTGACCGGCATCGGCCGGTTCCACTTGATTTGTTAGGACCGATCCCTTGATGACACCGCTTCAGACCGCGCTGACCGCACGCGGCTACACCGAATTGACCCCCGTTCAAAACGCCGTAACGGACGAGGCGCTGATTGGCGCCGACATGCTCGTCTCCGCTCAGACAGGGTCGGGCAAAACCGTTGGGTTTGGCCTCGCACTTGGGCCAACGCTGCTCGGCGACGCGGACAGGTTCGAGGCGGCGGATGCACCACTTGCGTTGATCATCGCGCCCACGCGCGAACTGGCGATGCAGGTGAAACGCGAACTGGCATGGCTTTATGCCGAAACCGGCGTTGTCATGGCGTCCTGCGTTGGCGGGATGGACATGCGCGACGAACGCCGTGCCTTGTCGCGAGGCACGCACATTGTCGTGGCGACGCCGGGCCGTCTGCGCGATCACATCATGCGTGGCTCGATCGACCTGAGCGCCATTCGCGGCGTGGTACTGGACGAAGCTGACGAGATGCTCGACCTCGGATTTCGCGAAGACCTCGAATTCATTCTGGGCGAATGCCCCGAAAGCCGCCGCACGCTGATGTTCTCGGCCACGGTGCCCGCGCAAATCGCGCGCCTTGCCAAAACCTATCAAAAGGATGCCGTGCGCGTCGCCACGCAATCCAGCGGCAGCCAGCACGCCGACATCACCTATCAGGCGATGAACGTGGCCAACCACGACGCCGAAAACGCCATCATCAACGTGTTGCGCTACCACGAGGCCCCGAACGCCATCGTGTTCTGCAACACGCGCGCCATGGTCAACCGGGTCACCACCCGGCTTTCAAACCGGGGCTTTTCGGTTGTGGCCCTGTCCGGCGAATTGACCCAGTCAGAACGGACCAACGCCCTGCAGGCGATGCGCGACGGACGGGCCCGCGTCTGTGTTGCAACGGATGTGGCCGCGCGCGGTATCGACCTGCCCAACCTCGAACTGGTCGTGCATGCCGAACTGCCCTCGAACCATGAAACACTGCTGCACCGCTCGGGCCGGACCGGGCGTGCGGGCCGCAAGGGTACGTCTGTTCTGATCGTGACCGCCAAAGTCCGCTCCAAGGCAATGCGCATCCTGAAGGGCGCAAAACTGGACGCCGAGTGGATCGACGCCCCCTCCGCCGACGCCGTCCGGGAGCAGGACGAAGTCCGTTTGCTGGACGACCCGATGTGGACCGATGACGTGACCGAAGGCGAAGCGGACATGGTCGCCAAATTGGCCGAACGTTTTGACGCCACGCAGCTGGCGGCCGCGATCCTGCGCATGCATGGCCTGCGCCACTCTGCCCCCGAAGACCTCTCTGTGGTGACGGGTGAAAAAGCCCCCAAGGCACGCGCACCCTTTGGCCCCAGCGTCTGGTTTTCCGTCGCCGGTGGACGCAATCAAGGCGTCGAAGTTCGCCGCCTTTTACCGATTGTCTGCAATGCGGGTGACATCACCAAGGACGACATCGGTGCGATCCGCATTCAGGACGACATGTCCTATGTGGAAATCCAGCAAAGCGCCGCGGACGGATTTGTCGCGGCCCTCGGCCCGGACATGAAAGTCGAAGGCGGCGCCCTCGTCACAAAACTGAACGAAGTGCCAGCGGCTGCAAACCAACCCAAACCCCGGTTCGAGCCCAAGACAGGCGGCAAACCTGCCCCCCGCGGCCCCAAGCGGGACTATGGGGACAAGCCTGCGCCCAAGCGAAACTATGATGACGCCCCGAAACCTGCGTCCTCCAAACGCGTCTGGGATGCGTCGACAAAACCCGCGCCGAAACCCAAAGCCCCCGGTCCAATTGACTGGGACGACGCCCCGGCCCCGCGCCACAAGAAGCCGAAACCGGGCGCGAAACCCGCCGCAAAATCCGGGGCGAAATCACCATTTGCCAAAGCCCCGTCAACGCTCGAAAAGGCGGTCAAGGATGGCAGCGTGTCAGACCTGAAAAAACCGCGTCACAAGTCCGGTGCCAAGGGTGCCCACGGCAGCGCGGCACCCAAGACCGGCAAACCAAACAGCAAAAAGAACAAGGCAAGGCGCGCTGCTGCGGCAGGTGGCACACAACCACCGCGCCGCAAGTCGTAAGGCGGGTTTCAACCCGCCACCGCCTCAGCCTTTATACGGGTCCAAACTGTCGCGCAGACCGTCCCCGAGGAAGTTGAAGGCCAGCACCACGATAATGATCGGCAACATCGGGATCGCCGTCCACGGATAGATCTCGATGCTCGCCAGGTTCTGCGCGTCATTCAGCATCACGCCCCATGACACGGCCGGCGCACGCAACCCAAGGCCCAGGAACGACAACGCCGTCTCGCCGAGGATCATCGCCGGAATCGACAAGGTCGCAGACGCAATCAGGTGGCTCATGAAATTCGGCAGCAAATGCCGCCGGATCACCCGGCCCGGCTTGGCCCCCATCATCTCTGCTGCACGCACATATTCCTCCTCTCTCAGCGAGAGGAACTTACTTCGGACCGCACGCGCAAGCCCCGGCCAATCCAGCAAGCCGAGTATGATCGAGATTATGAAAAAGACCGACACGGGGCCCCAATTCGATGGCACCGCCGCAGACAACGCCAACCACAACGGCAGTTCCGGAAGTGAGCGGAGAATTTCGATGGCCCGATTGACCACCCAATCCGTCACACCACCGAAATAACCCGCAATCGATCCGAATGTGATGCCAAGGAGGAACGACACGGTGATCCCGATCAGACCCACGGTCAGTGAAAGTTGCGCTCCGTAAGAGATACGCGAGAACACGTCCCGCCCCAATCGGTCCGATCCAAAGATGAATATCGTTGCTCCTTCCGGCGCACAGAACAAACGTCGTTCGCTGGGAATAAAGCCGAACAGATTGTATTCCGTCCGTTTGCAGAAAAATTGCAGCGGCATCGGCCGGGTTTCATCCGTGATATAGGTCCAGCGGAAATTCTCCAGATCGGCCACCGCTTCCGTCGGATAGACAAAGGGACCGATAAACTCGTCCCCGTGCCAGAAATTGATCGCCTGCGGGGGGTGATACAGGTAATCGGCGCTCCTTTCATTCGCTGTATAAGGCGAAAAGAAACCTGCGAACGGGATCGCCAGATAGGCCATCAGCAGGAATATCCCAGAGACCAGGCCAAGCCGGTGGCGCTTGAACTTGCGCCACACCAGCACCCAATTGGATGCATCCATATCTGATCGGTCTATCGCCGACAGATCGATGTTGGGATCATACGGGGCATCGTCAACATAGCGACCGTCGGGAAGCGTGCTCATCAGTCTTATCCTTCTCGCGCGCCATAGCGGATGCGCGGATCAAGCAGCACCAGCAAGAGGTCGGAAATCATCGTGCCGATCAGCGTCAGCAAGGCTACGAACATCAACACAAAACCGGCCAAAAATTGATCCTGCGACTTGAGGGCCGTCAGCAAGGCAGGCCCGATCGTTTGCAACCCAAGAACCACCGACACCAGAACCGATCCCGACACCATGGCGGGCAAAAGGTTCCCGATATCCGCCACAAAGGGGTTGAAGGCCATGCGCAAGGGGTACTTCGTCAGCAATCGCGTCGGCGACAACCCCTTGGCCGTAGCGGTTTCCACATAGGGTTTTGACAACTCGTCCAGCATATTGGCCCGCAGCCGCTGCATCATGCCTGCCGCGCCCGAGGTTCCGATCACGAATGTCGGCACGATCAGGTGCACGAGAATGGATTTCACCTTGTCGAAGGACATCGGCTCGCCTTCGAATTCGGGCGACATCAGGCCGCCGATGGGCAGGCCCAGATATTTGTGCCCGTAGTAAAACAGCATGAGCGCCAGCAGGAAGTTCGGCGTCGCAAGGCCAAGATACCCAATAAAGGCAGTTGTGTAGTCTACCCAAGTGGCGGACCGCGCGGCGGCCAGCACCCCAAGCGGCAGCGCCACAAGGTAAACGAACAAGACCGCCGCCAGATTGACCAGAACCGTCAGCCAAAGCGCGTCGCCAACGATATCGGCAACCGGTGCGTCAAATTCGAACGACCAGCCAAAATCGCCCTGGAGCAAGCCAGAGAAACCCTGCGGTCCGGGGGCCACACCGACCCAGATCAGATATTGCTCCCACAAGGGGCGATCCAGCGCATATTCCTGACGCAGGAATTCCGCCTTGGCGACGCCTTCGGCCTGCCCAGTTGCACGCAATTCAGCGATCTGGTTGGACAGGTAGTCGCCGGGCGGTAGGTTGATAATGACAAAGATCAGCAGCGAAACAACGGCAAGCGTTAGCAGCATCGTCAGGAAACGATACCCGGCATAACGCAGAAACATCATTTGCGCACCTGCGCCAGTTCCTGGTCCTCAAAGAAAAATTCGTCGATGCGGTGGATGCCGAAATGAGCCCCTGGATCCCAAGCCCATTTTCCGAATTCCGGCACGTTGCGCAAACGATCCGAGACAACGACAGGCTGCGGCGCTTCGGACAAGATGCCTATCGCAAACTGCTGTTCAGAGTGGATCTCGAGCATTTCACGCCAAATCTTCGCCCGTTCGGCATCGTCGGTTGCCATGCTCCAAGCCTCGTTCAAATCCATCAATATTTCTGCGGCCTCGATATCGATCGGCTCACCCGCAGCCCCCCGCGTCTGATAGAACTGCCCCCATTTCGGCCAGGACAGGAACACCTGATCCGTCGGCGCCAGGTAGGCAGGCGGCGTGTATGCCTGCGGAATTCCATTGTCCCAACCAAACCAGACCGAGGCCATCGTCACGCCCGAAAAGACCCGGTTTCGCAGAATGTCCCGGTCCAGCGGGCGCATGATCAGCTTGATGCCCAGATCGCGCCAGGTATCCGTGATGATGGCCAGCGCGTTCTCTACCTCCTGCCGTTCACCGGCCGTTTCGATCACAAATTCCATTGGGCGGCCATCCGGCAAAAGGCGCACGCCGGAATCGTCGCGCTCGGTCAAGCCCATCTCGTCCAGCATCATGTTGGCAATCTCCGGGTCATAAGTCGCCCAGCGCTCAAGATTGTTTCCATTGAAAAACGGGCTCGTCGACAGGGCAGTCATGCCGCCTTCCGTGCCCAATCCGAAGTACAGGGCCCGATTGATCATCCGGCGGTCAATGCCCATAGACAATGCCCGGCGGAACCGGACATCGCGCATGATCTTGCGCCATACCGGATCGGCAAAATTCAGGTTCGGATAAATCGCAATCTGACTGGCGGCCCCGTTGGCCCACAGGTACGTCCTGTAGGGCGCACCATCCGCCTCGCCCTTCTTGAGGATCGACACATCGCGGAAATCAAGTCCACGCGCCTGCAGATCGCTTTCACCGGCGTTGGACTTTGCCGCGACAAGGCCAGAGCCCACGATGTTCATCTCGACCACGTCGATATAGGGCAATTGGGTGCCCTGTGTGTCCACTCGGTGGAAATAGGGATTGCGGACAAACAGTTGCCGCGATGTGCCGCTTACCGATGCAGGCATCCAGGGTTGCAAGGTCGGCAATTCATGATTGTCGAACCTGCTCATATTGTCCAATTTGTTGTGCAGCGGCGCCCAACCGCGCACGCGCTTGCTGTCAATCATCTCTTGCATCGCTTCGGCGGTGTTGAACGCGACGTGGAATTGCTTGAGGTAATGCGCAGGTCGATAGATGAAGGGCGGGCTTGCGCCCGCGAGCATTTGCAGGAACGCCGGGTTGGCGCGGGGGAACTCAACCACCACCGTATACGGGTCTGGAAAGATCATCGTGGCGACATCGTCGCCAGACCGCATGACCTCTGGCGGGCCGTTCGGACTGAGTTCACTGTTCTGGGCGACGTGTTTCCACCAATATTCAAAATCCGATGAGGTGAAGGGCGCGCCATCAGACCAGCGATGACCGGGGCGCAGATGCAGCGTGAATATGCGCCCGTCGACAATATCGACTTCGCGCAGAATATCAGGTTTCAGTGCGTATTCATGATCATAGCCGACCAACCGCGCATAGCCGTAGACCACCATCTGCCGGATGTCCTTGGATCGCGTAACCATCGTGCGGAGCGTTCCGCCCTGCACCCCGAATGCGCGGCCCTTGGCTTCCAGATCGACGTAGAGCGGGTCTACAGGCACACGCAGCGGCGCCGGATCCATCTGGCCCTTGGACACTTCGGCAGCCCAGAAGGCGCTTTCTTTCACAATCGGTTGGGCAAAAGCAGGCAGAGCCATAAGCCCTGCGATCAAAATGGCGGTCAGTCTGTCAAACATTGCAGCGCACCTTATGTCCGGGTTCTATCTGTACTAAACTTGGCGCATCCGTGCCCTCGAAACGGAACTGGTCGGGCCAGGAGGCCGACGATCCAGCCCCAAATGAAACCTCGACCAAATCAATGGGTCGGCTCACATCCGGTTCCGGCTGCGCCGCGATCAACGCCTTGGTGTAGGGATGACGCGGATTGTAGAACAGTGTATTAGGGGGCGCTTGCTCTACGATAACGCCCTGCCGCATCACCGCAACTTCGTCGGCGATACGCGCAACAACAGCCAGATCGTGGCTGATAAAAAGATAACTGAGCCCCATTCCATCACGGATATTTTCAAGCAGGGTCAAAATCTGCTCCTGAACGGAAACATCCAGTGCAGATGTCGGCTCATCACAGACCAGAAACACAGGATCAAGGGTCAGCGCTCGTGCGATCGACAAACGCTGACGTTGACCCCCGGAAAAGGCGTGGGGGTATCGTTTGAGCATATCAGGGTTCAGACCGACCCAGCGCAGCATTTCTGCAGCCTTGTCCCGACGCGATGTTTTTGTGCCGATCCCGTGAATTTCCATGGGCTCGGTCAATGCCTGTTCGACGCGCATCCGCGGGCTGAGCGATGAATACGGATCCTGGAACACCATTTGTGCCTGCTTTTGGAACGCGACCTTTTCGGTCCGCGACATCTCGTTGATGGACACGGGCTGACCATCCGCATTGGGACGAAACATGACCTTGCCGCCGGGGTCAGGCACTTCCGCGCCCAATGCGATCCGCGCACAGGTTGTCTTGCCGGATCCACTTTCACCCACGATGGCCAGGGTCTTGCCGCGCTGTACCGACAAATTGACGTCACTGCACGCATGGACCTGTACTTTCGCCCGCCAGCCCCCTGCACGCATGACAAACGTCTTGGATACGTTGGTCAGCTCAAGGATCGGGTCATCGGTGGCAACCGGATCCGCTGGCCGCGCGACCGTGGGGATGATCGGTGCCGCCGCAAACAGTTTCTTGGTATATCCATGCGCAGGCGCGCCCAGGACGGCTGCCGCCGCCCCGCTCTCCATGACATGCCCCTTGTTCATCACAACGACATTGTCCGCCATGTTCGCAACGACGCCCAGATCATGGGTCACCAAGATCATCGCCATCCCGGTGTCGCGCTGCAGATCCTTCATCAAACCAAGAACCTGCGCCTGCGTTGTCACGTCCAGCGCGGTTGTCGGCTCATCCGCGATCAATAAATCCGGTTTGGCCACCATCGCCATCGCGATCATGGCACGCTGGCGCATGCCGCCTGACATCTCGAAAGGATAAGAGCGATACGCGCGCTCCGCATCGGCAAATCCAACACGCTCGAACATCGCGAGCACATCTTTCTTCGCCTTGGACACGGACATGTCCCGGTGCAAAGTCAACACCTCACTGACCTGGTTCCCGATCCGATGCAACGGGGACAAGGAGCGCATAGGTTCTTGAAAGATCATCGAAATCTGGTCGCCACGAATGTCGCGAATCTGCCGCGGAGGCAAAGAGAGCAGCTCCTGCTTCGAGGCGCCTGTACCGAATTTGATCACGCCGCTGCGCATTTGCGCCGAGCCCGGCAGAATCCGCAAAATCGACCGGCACGTCAGCGTTTTACCTGATCCGCTTTCTCCAACGATCGCCAGCGTTTCTCCGGCGCTGACCGAAAAATTCACAAACGATACGACGGGCGGCTCGGTCCCAAAGCCGATAGACAGGTTTTGTACGTCGAGCAGCGGCGACATTCACCATCCCTTTTTGTGCGATTGCGCTGACTTCAGTGAAACTGATTCCGACGCATAGGTCCAGACGCGCATTCTCGCGCATTGGTTCCAATCCTGTGGTGCAGAGTGCCCCATCTGCGATCAAAGCCAAAGGATAATGTGCATGCCCAAGAGCGCATTGCAGCATATATCGGCTGCACCAGTTTCCGGATTACCCGCAAACCAAACGCGGCATTGGCTGCAAACGCCGCGTGTGACGTTGCGGCGTTTACCTAAGCGCTTGCCCTTTTTGATGCGGTCCTTAGGCTGCGCGATATGTCTGCGGGGAGAGCACCCCGGCAGGTCGATCAGCATCAGCGGAGGCCCTATGAACGACAAGATTGCGTATTCCCGCCACGGCGACATTGCCGTTTTGACGGTTCAGAACCCACCCGTGAACGCGCTCAGCCAAGCGGTGCGTCAGGGCTTATGGGATGGAATGGACCGCGCCGAGGCAGATGACGGCGTCCGCGCCGTTCTGATCGTTGGCGAAGGGCGCGCGTTCTTTGCCGGGGCCGACATCACCGAATTTGGCAAACCACCTCTGGAACCTCACCTGCCTGATCTGATCAACAGGATCGAAGCCTCACCGCTTCTGGTCGTGGCCTCCATGCATGGCGTGTCACTGGGCGGCGGGTTGGAAGTGGCCCTTGGGTGTCACTACCGCATTGCCGTGCCTTCGGCCCGTGTGGGTCTGCCCGAAGTTCATCTGGGCTTGCTCCCCGGTGCCGGTGGCACCCAGCGTCTGCCGCGTTTGACGGGTGTGGATGCCGCACTGGATATCATGACGACAGGTCGTCACGTGGAAGCCGCCGAAGCGCACGACCTCCTTTTGGTTGATGCGCTGAGAGAGGGCGATCCTAAGGAAAACGGTATCGCCTATACCCGAAAGTTGCTCGATGAGAATGCGCCCCGCCGTGCCGTCAGCGAGATGCCAGCGCCTGAGCCGATCGACTGGGACGCCGCGTTTGAAGCGACGTTGCAGCGCGGTCGCGGCCAGATCTCGCCGGCGTGGTGTGTGCGCGCCGTGCAGGCCTCCGTTGAAAAACCCTTCGCCGAAGGGCTCAAGGCCGAACGCCAGATATTCTACGACCTGATGCAGACCGACCAACGCCAGGGCATGATCCACGCCTTTTTCTCGGAACGAGCGGTCAGCAACTTGCCGGAACTCAAAGGGGTCGCTCCGCGGCCTCTTCAAAACATCGGTGTGATCGGCGGCGGCACCATGGGCGCCGGCATCGCCACGGCAGCACTTTTGGCGGGCCTCAACGTCA
The DNA here is from genome assembly GCF_019966495.1 of Tateyamaria pelophila. Lineage (GTDB taxonomy): Bacteria > Pseudomonadota > Alphaproteobacteria > Rhodobacterales > Rhodobacteraceae > Tateyamaria > Tateyamaria pelophila. The sequence goes on from NZ_JAIMIA010000042.1 coordinate 20,579, forward strand.
CCTTGCTGGAGATGAGCGCAGATGCAGGCCAAGCCGCCCGCGACCGGATAGAGAAAAACCTGTCGGGGTCTGTCAAACGTGGCAAAATAACCGCGAAGCAACACGATCAGATCTTGACACATACCCTGAATGTCGTCTCCAACTACGCCAGGCTGAGCGATGCGGACCTCGTGATCGAGGCGGTATTCGAGGACATGGACGTCAAGAAAAAGGTCTTTGCGGAACTCGACCGCGTCTGCAAACCCGGCGCAGTACTGGCCTCCAACACCTCCTATCTGGACATCAACGAAATCGCAGCGACCACATCCCGCCCTTCTGACGTGCTGGGCCTGCATTTCTTCTCTCCCGCTCATGTGATGAAACTGCTCGAAGTTGTCGTTGCGGATGCGACAGCACCTGACGTGGTCGCCACTGGCTTTGCCTTGGGCAAGATGCTGGGCAAGATCAGCGTGCGCGCAGGTGTTTGCGACGGGTTCATCGGCAACCGGATCCTCTCCACCTACCGGACAGCCGCCGATCACATGATCCTGGACGGGGCCTCGCCCTATGACATCGACACCGCGCTCGAAGAATTCGGCTTTGCCATGGGTCCCTTTGCGGTCGCCGACCTCGCGGGCCTCGACATTGGTTGGGCGGTGCGCAAGCGCAAACGGGCCGAAGGGCTTGATCCACGGGCCCGCGATTCCAGCTATGCGGATAAACTCTGCGAAGAGGGTCACTTCGGACAGAAAACCGGCAAAGGCTATTATGACTATGCCGCTGGCCCCAGAGCCCGCGTGCCAAACCCCGATGTCATGCCCCTGATCGAGGCAGAGCGGGCCGCACAAGGCCTCACCCCGCGCCATTTTACGGATAAGGAAATCGTACGCCGGTACATGGCCGCGATGGTAAACGAGGCGGCCAAGGTCGTTGGCGAAGGGATCGCACGACGCCCGCTCGACGTCGATATGACTCTGCTCTTCGGCTATGGGTTTCCACGCTACCGGGGCGGACCGCTGAAATGGGCCGATATCGTCGGGCTCGACGGGTTGTTGGCCGACATCAAAGGCTATGCTGAAAAAGACCCCTATTTCTGGCGACCGGCCCCCTTGTTGGAACAACTGGTCGCCGAAGGCCGCACATTCGACGATCTGAACAAGGGAACATGAGCCATGGACCTGAGTTACACCGACGATGAACGTGCCTTTCGCGAAGAGGTGCGCGCGTTTTTGCGTGATGATCTGCCACCAGACTTCTCCGATAAGGTCCGCAAGGGCCAGGAGTTGACCAAGGCCGATATGGAGCGCTGGCACGCGATCCTGAACGCGCGTGGGTGGCTCGCCCCCAACTGGCCAAAGGCTTTTGGCGGTGCCGAATGGAACGCCGTGCAGCGCCATATTTTCGAAGAAGAAGCCGCCGCTGCCCGTGCACCCCGCATTGTGCCCTTTGGTCTGTCAATGCTGGCCCCGGTGCTGCAAAAATTCGGTTCCAAAGCGCAACAGGATCATTGGCTGCCCCGTATTCTGGATGGGTCGGACTGGTGGTGTCAGGGCTATTCCGAACCGGGGGCCGGGTCTGATCTGGCCTCGTTGAAAACCAAGGCCGTGCGTGACGGCGACCACTATATCGTCAATGGCCAAAAGACGTGGACGACACTGGGCCAGCACGCGAACATGATCTTTTGCCTTGTGCGCACGGACCCGACCGTCAAACAGCAAGAGGGCATCTCCTTTCTGCTGATTGACATGGAAACGCCGGGCATCGAAGTCCGCCCCATCGTTTTGCTGGATGGCAGTGCCGAGGTGAACGAGGTCTGGTTCACTGATGTCAAGGTGCCTGCCGAAAACCTTGTGGGCGAAGAAAACAAGGGCTGGACCTATGCCAAATACCTGCTCTCGCACGAGCGCACGAACATTGCGGGCGTCGGGTTCTCTCAGGCCGGGTTGGCTTCCGTCAAGCGGCTGGCGCGTGCCGAGAACCACAACGGCAAACCCCTGATCGAAAACCCACATTTCGCCGCCCGCGTAGCGCAAGTGGAGATTGACCTGCGCGCGATGGCGACCACGAACCTGCGCATCATTTCCAAGGCAGCGGCTGGCAGTGCCCCCGGCGTCGAAGCGTCCATGCTCAAGGTCAAAGGCACGATCATCCGGCAGGAGATCAACGATCTGGCGCGCCGCGCCGTCGGGCCATACGCCATGCCCTTTGCGTCCGAGGCCGTCGAGGGAGCCAACGACATGATCCCTGATCCGCACGAAGCGGGCCCCGTGGCCGCGCAATATTTCAACAACCGAAAACTGTCCATCTTTGGCGGATCGAACGAGATTCAGCGCAGCATCATCGCAAAGGTGACGATGGGCGGGGGCGCGTAATGGGAATTTGTCGATGAATTTTGAGCTCACCGAAGAACGGCAAATGCTGCAAGATACGCTGCGGCGCTACCTGTCGGACAAATACACAACCGCCAAACGCAACGACATTCTGGCGTCTGATGCAGGGATGTCTGCGGACATCTGGGGCGAACTGGCCGATTTGGGCGTGCTCGGCGCACTCTTTACCGAAGATCAGGGCGGCTTTGGCGGGGCGGGCTTTGACCTTGCCGTAGTGTTTGAGGAACTGGGCCGCGCGGGCGTGGTCGAGCCGTTTCTCGACAGCGCCCTGATGGGCGGGCGATTGCTGGCGATGGCAGGCCGCGACGATATGGTCGAAAGCGTCATCGCCGGGACATTGCAACTGGCCGTGGCTCACGGCGAACCCGGCGGGCGCTATGATCTGGACCACGTCACCACAATCGCGCAAGGCGGAAAGCTGACCGGCCGCAAGGCGGTCGTGATGAACGCAGAGGCCGCCGACCATCTGATCGTTTCGGCGCGCGACGCAGACGAAATTGCTCTCTTTCTGGTGGACAAGGACGCACCCGGCCTGGTGGTGCAAGGCTATCCCCTGCTAGCTGGCGGACGGGCCGCCGAAGTAACGCTGGAGGGGACGCCGGGCGACGCATTGAACATCGGACTGGCGGCGATCGAAGACGTGACCGCGCTGGCCATCGTCGCTCAGACCGCCGAAACCCTTGGGGCCATGGAGACAGCCACGGCTCTGACCAAGGACTACCTCGGAACGCGCAAACAGTTTGGCCGACCGATCGGCACGTTTCAGGCACTGGCGCACCGCATGGCGGACCTGTTGATCGAGTTGGAACAGGCACGCTCGGCAGTAATCAACGCCGCCGGGTATCTGGAAACGGATGCCCGAGATCTGACGTTGTCAGCCAGCAAGAACCTGATCGGCCGCGTGGGCCGTCTGGTCGCCGAAGAGGCAATCCAGATGCATGGCGGCATCGCGATGACGCAGGAATATGAACTCGCCCACATCGCCAAACGGATCGTCATGGCCGATCACCGCTTTGGCGACACTGACTATCATCTGGAGCGGTTCATTGCCCTCTCCGTCGCCTGAAGGCCCCGGTATAATCCGCGACGAAACCGGCGCGCAAACCTTGTTGGGCTATGTCGTCGATATCTCGGCGGGGGACGGCAAAGGGCGCTGTATTCTCGACATCGGGACGCAGCATGGCAACCGCCACGGCAGCCTGCATGGCGGGATCATCGCCTGTATGCTCGACAACGCGATGGGGTTTGCGGCGTCTTTGACCGGCGATGCGGCGGGCGACACCCACTTTATGACAATCTCGATGAACACGCAATTCATCGCGCCCGCACGAGGCGGACGTGTCGTGGCAACGGGCAAAGTCACCGGCGGCGGGCGCAGCCTGGTGTTTGCCGAAGGCGAAGTTCTGGACGAGGAAGGCCGCGTGATTGCAACCGCCACTGGCGTCTACAAGCGCGTCAGAGAGGCACAGGAATGAGCGCACGGATGGAAGACGCAGGCGACCGCGTGATCGTCTGGAACGGCAACGCGGCGCGACGTGGTGCTCTGACGCCTGAGCTCTATGACGCCATCGCGCGGGCGGTGGACCTTGCGCAGCAACGGCGCATCCGCGCGATCATCCTGACCTCCGAGGGGCCGTTTTTCTGCGCGGGCGGCGATCTGAACGTCCTGATCGAGCGGCGCACGCTGTCTGAGGCCGAGCGGCGCGACAAGATCGAGGACTTGCATGACCTGATCCGTGCCATTCGCGCCGGCCCGGTGCCCGTGATTGCAGCAGTGAAGGGCGGCGCCGCAGGCGCTGGGGCATCCCTCGCACTGGCCTGCGATTTCATCGTGGCAGAGACTGCCGTCAAGTTTACGGCCGCCTACGTCAAGGCCGGGCTGGTGCCGGATGCTGGTTTGACCGCATCGCTGGCCCGCCTCTTGCCGCGCCCATTGGCGATGGAGATGTGTCTGCTGGCCAAGCCTGTGACCAGTGACCGCTTGCTGGCCTTGGGGGCCGTGAACGCCGTGGGCCCGGAGGATCAGGTCATCCCCATGGCACAATCGATTGCCGATGCTTTGACCCAAGGCCCACGCGACGCCCTCGGGGTGATCCGCAGCATGGTCGCTGCGGCCTATGAGCAAACCGAAGCGGCGCAACTGGATGCGGAACGGGATGCCATGGCCCATGCCGCCGGAGGCGATGAAGCCGCAGAAGGGATTGCCGCCTTTCTGGAAAAGCGCCCACCCAGGTTCAGAGCATGAGCCGCGTCGAAGATTACCTCGCCAAACAAGTGACGCAGCGCCCGGATGCGCTCGCCCTCTCCGACAGCACGGGCCTACGCTGGAGCTACCGCGCGCTTGATGCCGCAGCGGCCGCGCTGGCGGATGAGTTCGCCGCACTGGGTGTAAAGAAAGGCGACCGCGTTATGGTTGTATCCGAAAACTGCGCGTCCGCCGTCGCGGCGCTGTTTGCGGCATGGCAAATGGGTGCGATTGCCGTTCCTGTGAATGCGCGCCAGACCGAACCCGAGATCGACCGGGTCCTGCAGCACGCCACGCCGCGCCTTGTGCTGTTTACCTCTGACGTCTCCACCGATGCACGGGCGCACGCGGATCGGATGGGGGCAGATACAATCATCGGCCTCTGGGGCAGTCTTGGCATGGCCAAACCCTGTCAATCGGACCCTTACCCGGACCCGGATATTGCCATTCTGCTCTATACCACGGGCACGACAGGGGACCCGAAAGGCGTCATGCTGACCCATGGCAATGTGCGCTTTGGAGGGCTGACGTCGGCCAATCTGCGCGCGATGACCCCTGTCGATATGATTTACGGAGTGTTGCCGACAACCCATGTGTTTGGGCTGTGCTCCGTCGTTGTGGCTGGCATCTATGCCGGTGCGCCGGTGCGGCTGGTGCCGCGATTTGATGTGAAGGCCGTTTATGACGGGTTGCGCGATGGGATAACATTGTTTTCGGCGGTGCCTCAGATGCACGCCCTCTTGATGACCCATGCGCGGACAGATGGCTTGACAGAGTTGGATTCGGAAACGCTGCGCTATGTCTCCTCCGGTGCCGCCCCGCTTGACCCGACATGGAAACGCGAGGCCGAGGCGTTTTACGGGGTCGCCCTGCAGAACGGTTATGGCATGACGGAAACGACAGCCGGGACGTCGGCGACACGCAACGTCATCGGAGATCCCGATACCTCGGTTGGCCCGCCCTTACCCGGTATTGAGGTCGCGATTGACGCTTCCGCACCCGGTGGGGATGCCGGGATGGGAGAGGTCATGACACGGGGGCCACATATCATGCGTGGTTACTTTCGAAACCCGGAAGAGACTGAGAAGGTGCTGGATGCCCAGGGCTGGATGCATACCGGCGATTTGGGGTGCCTGGACGCCAAGGGACATCTGCACATTCTTGGCCGGTCCAAGGAGTTGATCATACATGGAGGGTTCAACGTCTATCCGCCTGAAGTCGAAGCAGCACTGAACGATCATCCCGGCGTTGTGCAGGCGGCAGTCGTTGGGCGTCAAATTGAAGGGAACGAAGAAGTGCTGGCCTTCGTTCAGGTCGCTGCAGACAGTACACTCACCGAAGTGGCCCTGAAGGATTTTGTGGCTGATAGGCTCGCCGGATACAAACGACCCGCACGGATTATCCTGGCGACCGCATTGCCAGCGGCGCCTACAGGCAAGATCTTGAAACACAAGCTTTTCGAAGCGTTCGCTCAAGCTTTGGCGTAGTCGGAATGCGACACGCATTCCGGCCGTTTTCCGTGTCGGAAAACGGTTACGTCCAGACGCCCTGTGCCGCGGATCTGATCGCACGGATATTTTCACCATAGGGTGCAGATTCAGTGGCGGAACCACCCCGGAACACCGCAGACCCGGCAACAAGTACGTCAGCGCCTGCTTTCGCGACCAGAGGTGCCGTCGTCGAATCGACGCCACCGTCAATCTCGATATGGATTGGCCGGTCGCCGATCATTGACCGCAGAGATTTGATTTTCGCTGTCATATCGATGAACTTTTGCCCTCCAAACCCCGGATTGACCGTCATCACACAGATCAGGTCTGCCATATCCAGCAAGTCCCCCACGGCTTCGGCCGGTGTGCCCGGATTCAGCGCAACACCCGCTTTCATTCCATTGCCTCGAATGGCCTGGAGCGTCCGGTGAATGTGCGGTCCTGCTTCGACATGAGCCGTCAGTACATCGGCACCCGCTTGTGCAAATGCATCGATGTAAGGGTCGACGGGTGCGATCATCAGATGCACGTCCATGACGCCCTTGATATGCGGCCGAATGGCGGCGCAGGTTGCAGGACCAAAAGAGATATTCGGCACGAAATGCCCGTCCATCACGTCGACATGTATCCAATCCGCCCCTTCGCGTTCCACGGCGGCACATTCCGCTCCGAAATTCGCGAAATCTGCGGCTAGGATGGACGGTGCAATCTTGATCGAACGATCAAATGACATTGGGCGGCTCCTGTCTGGCTTTTTGCGCCGTATATCCAGCCCCGGGCCCGGTGGAAAGGGGCCCTCCGGGGAGGATTTTTTGGAACAGAGAAATCAGACCCGATAATAGTCCCGATACCATGCAACAAATGCATCGATCCCCTCTTGAATTGGGGTATTCGGTTGTTGCCCGACAAGTCTGTGCAGCAAGCTTGCATCTGCCCAAGTGCCGGGGACGTCACCGGGTTGCATGTCCTGGTAGGTCTTGATCGCCTTGCATCCGCAGGCCTGTTCGATCGCCGCGATGAAGTCCATGAGCAGCACCGGCACCCCATTGCCGATGTTGACAATCCGGTGTGGTGCGACGGGCGACAGGCTGTCCCCTTCAACCGGCGACTCACCCGGCACAGCATCAATCAGCGCCATGATGGCGGCGGTCAAATCGTCGATATAGGTGAAATCCCGCTGCATATCGCCGTGATTGTAGATGTCGATGGGATCGCCTTTCAGAATCGCCCTGGTAAATTTGAAATGCGCCATATCCGGCCTGCCCCAGGGTCCGTAGACCGTAAAAAACCGGAACATCGTGATCGGCAACCGGTACAGGTGAGCATAGCTGTGCGCCATGTTCTCCGTCGCCTTTTTGGTCGCGGCGTAGAACGACATCTGAAGATCCGCCTTGTCGGTTTCGACATACGGCATCTGTGTGTTCGCGCCGTAGGCCGAGGATGTGGACGCAAGAAGCATATGGGCTGGCGGAAAAGCGCGCGCGGCCTCAAGCAGTTCCAACGTGCCGACGATATTAGCCTCGACATAGGACCGTGGTGCCTCGATCGAATACCTGACCCCTGCCTGTGCCGCGAGATGGATCACGACGTCAAAGCGGTGCGCCTTGAAGAGATCGCGCAAGGCGCCAGGGGTTTCCAACCGCGCCTCAACATCCGTATAGCCGGGAGATTGGCGCAACATCGCGCGCCTGCGTTCCTTGAGTGCGACGTCGTAGTAATCGGTCATCGCATCAAGACCGACGACACGCCATCCTGCCTCCAAGAGCGCCTGAGCCGTAAAATAACCGATGAACCCGGCCGATCCCGTTACCAGTGCTGTGCGCGTCATCCGACTCTCCGGTTACTCCGTCTGCTTGTGCAGGAGCACAGGCAAAAACACCAGCGACACCTTGTTTAATTTGACAATCGAATTAAACGGCGCAACTGTGGCCTCGGGAGGACGGTTATGTTTGTTGGGCTTGATCTGGGCACTTCGGGTGTCAAGGCGCTGTTGGTTGACGGCGATGGACGTACTGTCGGCAGTGCTGATGCGACCTATGCGGCAACCCATCCAGCTCCCGGATGGAGTGAGCAGGATCCGGCAGCTTGGGTCGCGGGTGTCTCGGAAGCGCTCGCCGCTTTGAAAGCCGCACATCCGCAAGCATATGGGGCAATCCAGGGCCTTTCCCTTTCGGGTCACATGCATGGGGCCGTTCTGGTCGGCGCGGACGGGGCCGTCTTGCGCCCCTGCATTCTATGGAATGACACACGCAGCCATTCAGAGGCCACGACCTTGGACGCGATGCCCGGCGTGCGTGACTTGAGCGGCAACATCGTCTTTCCCGGCTTTACCGCACCGAAACTGGCCTGGATCGCGGCGCACGAGCCTGAGATCTTCACCCGCGTGTCAAAGGTCATGTTGCCGAAGGATTACGTAGTGTGGTGGCTGACAGGGCGTTATGTCACCGAGATGTCTGATGCGGCCGGCACCGCCTGGCTGGATGTCGGCAAGCGCGCGTGGTCTGACAGGTTGTTGGCTGCCGGCGGAATGCGCGCGGACCAGATGCCAGAGCTTCTGGAAGGAACCGATGTTGTGGGCCCGCTGCAGCCTGACCGTGCGGATCTTGGCTTGCCTGAAACAACGCGCGTCATTGCAGGGGGGGCTGACAATGCTGTGGCGGCGTGTGGCGTGGGGGCACTGACCGAAGGAGATGGGTTTGTGTCATTGGGCACCTCCGGTGTGGTTCTGGCGGGGCGCGACCGTTATGCGCCGCGTCCCGAAAGTGCCGTGCACACCTTTTGCCATGCCGTACCGGGCCGCTGGTATCAGATGGGTGTCGTGTTGGCGGCCACCGACAGCCTGAACTGGCTGTCGCGCGTAACAGGGCAAAGCCCCAGTGCGTTGTCGGATGCGTTGGGCAACACGCTTGGCCCGCCCTGCCCGACCAAATTCTATCCCTATCTGTCCGGCGAACGGACCCCGCACAATGATGCGCAAGTGCGCGGTGGCTTTACCGGCCTCGACGTCGCCACCGGCCCGCAAGAGTTGACGCGCGCCGTCATGGAAGGTGTCAGCTTTGCCCTGCGCGACAGTTTCGAGGCGCTGCGTTCGACCGGGGCCGCCTTGAACACAGCGCTCGCCATCGGGGGCGGCAGCCGCTCCGATCAGTGGACCCGCATGCTGGCCACCATCCTGAATATTCCGCTGGAACGCCCCGATGAGGGTGCGTACGGGGCTGCACTTGGCGCTGCCCGCATTGCCATGTGCGGCATGACAGGGGCCAATCCCAAGGAGGTGATGACCAAGCCGCCCGTCAAGGACGTCATCGACCCCGATCCAAATCTCGTCGCCGCTTATGACGACGCCTATCGCGGCTTTGCGGCCGCCTATCCAACTTTGAAGGCCATGCCATGACAACCGGATTTTTCGAGGGGCTGACGCCCGCCACGTTTGAGGGTGCCGACAGCACCAACCCAATGGCATTCCACCATTATAACCCAGACGAAATGGTCATGGGCAAATCGATGAAAGAGCATCTGCGCTTTGCCGTCGCCTATTGGCATTCCTTCGCGTGGGAAGGGGGCGACCCCTTTGGCGGACCCACATTTGAGCGCCCTTGGCACCCGCAGGACGACATGGGACGCGCCAAGATGAAGGCAGACGTGGCGTTCGAGATGTTCGACCTGTTGCAGGCGCCCTTCTTTTGCTGGCACGATGCCGATATCCGCCCCGAAGGCGACACCCTCGCCGAAAGCATCGCGCGACTGGACGAAATCACAGACTATTTCATGGCCAAGATGGAAGGCCGCGACATTGGCCTGCTCTGGGGCACCGCAAACATGTTCAGCCACCGTCGCTGGATGTCGGGGGCGTCGACCAACCCGGACCCGGACTTGTTTGCCTATGCCGCGGCGACGGTGAAATCCTGCATCGATGCGACCCACAAGATGGGCGGCCAGAACTATGTGTTGTGGGGCGGGCGTGAAGGGTATGAAACCCTGCTCAATACCGACATGGGCCGGGAATTGGACCACATGGGCCGGTTTTTGAACATGGTGGTCGAGTACAAGCACAAGATCGGCTTCAAGGGTCAGATATTGGTGGAACCCAAACCGCAGGAACCTTCAAAGCACCAATACGACTACGATGCGGCGACCTGCATCGGGTTTCTGCGCAAATACGGGCTGGAGGGTGAGGTCAAGCTGAACCTCGAACAGGGTCACGCGATCTTGGCCGGGCATTCGTTCGAGCACGAAATTGCTGTAGCCACAGCCGACGGCATGCTGGGCTCGATCGACATGAACCGCAACGATTACCAGTCTGGCTGGGATACCGATCAGTTCCCGAACAATGTGCCCGAGGTTGCCTTGTGTTACTATCACATCCTCAAGGCTGGTGGTCTGGGACAAGGCGGCACCAATTTCGACGCCAAGCTGCGCCGCCAGTCGCTTGATCCGCACGACCTGATCGCGGCGCATATCGGCGGCATGGATATCTGTGCCCGTGGTCTGAAAGCCGCTGCCGCAATGATAACGGATGGCGGGTTGGAGAACGCGTTGACCAAACGCTATGACGGGTGGGACGCGCCTGCGGCCAAGGCCATGCTCGACAGCGATCTGGCCTCGATCTCTGCAGATGTGCTGGCCCGCGGCCTGGACCCTCAACCGCGCTCCGGGCGGCAGGAAATGTTGGAGAATTATGTCTCGCGCTTTGTATAAAGCCTGTGTTGTCACGCTGATCGCGGCCCCTGCATGGGCGGGGCCGTTGCCGTATGAGGAGCCCGTATTCCCCGACGTGAACGGCGCTCAGGTCGAACTGGGCCAGTTGCTGTTTTACGACCCGATCCTGTCGGGTTCAAAAACGGTGTCCTGCGCGACATGCCACCATCCCCGCTTTGGTACAGGCGACGGCGTGTCTCTGGGTCTGGGCGACGGGGCCAAGGGCCTTGGGCCGGATCGCGCTGTTGATCCGGCCAACGCGCCCGAGCAACGGATACCGCGCAATGCGCCGCCGCTTTTCAATCTCGGAGCCACCGAATTCACCGTCTTCTTTCACGATGGCCGGTTGGAAGAGGATGCAGCGCGCGCGTCCGGCATCCGCACACCGCTTGGGGCCGAGATGGAGATGGGCTTTGCCTCCGCCCTGTCGGCACAATCCATGTTCCCCGTGCTGTCCGCGGATGAAATGGCCGGTCACTATGCAGAGAACGATGTGGCGCAGGCCGTGCGGCAAGGACTGTTGACCGGTCCGGACGGCGCGTGGGATATCCTGTCCAAACGGGTCGCGGATATTCCTGAATATCGCACCCGCTTTGACGCCGTTATCGGGCCGGAGCAGATCAGCTTTACTGATATTTCGGATGCCATCGCCGCCTTTGTGGATTTCGAATGGCGGGGCGTGGCCAGCCCGTTCGATCTTTATCTTCGCAACGGCACGCCGATGGAGGATTCCGCGATGCGCGGGATGGACCTGTTTTACGGCGCGGCCAATTGCGCCAGTTGCCACGCTGGACGGTTCCAGACCGATCATGATTTTCACGCGATCGCGATGCCCCAAATCGGCCCCGGCAAAGCGGCCCGCTTCGAAAGCCATGCACGCGACACAGGCCGGATGCGTGTGACGGGGCGGGCCGAGGATGCCTATGCGTTCCGCACGCCCCCCTTGCGCAACATCGCCCAGACCGCTCCTTATGGCCATACGGGCGCCTATGCGACGCTCGAAGGGATCGTGCGCCACCACCTTGACCCGGTGGCCAGCTTGCGCAGCTACGATCCAGCGCAAGTCGTCATGCCCGGATTTGACGCGGATGACCTGCGCATCATGTCGGATCCGGCGGAGGTGGATGCAATTGCCGCCGCCAACAGCCTTGTGCCAATTGACCTTTCAGACGATCAGGTTGCGGATATCATCGCATTTCTGGAGGTGCTGACAGACCCGCAAAGCTTGCGCGGTGCATTGGGAATACCCGCAACGGTTCCGAGCGGCCTGCCCGTAGATCAGTAGGCGGTCACACCAAACTGCGGATCATCATGAGGTCGTCTTCCATCCCATCCGCGCCAAGAATTGCGTTGGGGATTTTGCCCACCTCGACAAAGCCGTGCCGTTGGTAAAGAGAAATGGCCGGGGCGTTTTCGGCATTCACAAACAGCTCCAATTGCGAAATGCCAGCGGCCTGCGCCGCATCCATGAGCGTTGTCATAATCAGGTCAGAAACACCCTTGCCGCGCGCTTGAGGCGCAACATAAAGCGGTCCGATTTCCGCCCGGTGACTGGCGCGCGACACATCATTGCGGTTGAACCCGGCAAGGCCAACGGGTGTCTCTCCGGCGAATGCCAAAACCCGGTCGCCTTTGCTCAGTCGTTGAATGTCTGCCTCAAGCGGAACGGCGGCGGCTTCTTCCGCTGTGACGATGAAGACCGAAGGGTATTCGATGATCCCATCCATGCGAAGTGCGCGCCATACAGGCGCATCGTCCGGCTTGGCCACCCGGACTGTCAGATCAGTCATCCAGATCAGTCATCGTGTTTGGGGACAGACTTTGACGGCGCTGTATAGGGGCGCGTCACGTCCTTGAGCGTCGCTTCGATCGCCTCGACGCGCAGGCGGATGCCACCATCCCCGGCGAGGGTCAGAATCACATCTCCGGCGCAATCCTCGCCCGGTTCGAACGTGACAGACAAAAGGGACAGGATCGTGTCCTTGTCCGACCGATCAATGCCCTGACTGGCCACGGACTGAACATAATCGAATGCCAATACCGATTGTACACGCTCCGGCGCATGACGGCCCTTGCCCGCATCTTCCCAGCGGAACCGGTTCAACAACAAACCAAAGCGACGCGATTTTGCGTCCCACTTCATTTCCGTAATGGGAAACACGGCATCCTGGGTGAGCGAGGAGACGATATTCAAATCGTCTGTATCCAGCGCCCCGATGTTCAACGGCTTTTCACGACCGTCCTCGAATTTTGCATCTTCGGTCATTCGCCCTGTACCCGCTCAATATCTGCACCAACGCCCGAAAACTTCCGGACCACATGTTCATAGCCGCGATCAAGGTGATAGACACGCGCCACGCGAGTCTCGCCCTCGGCGGCCAGACCGGCAAGGATCAGGCTCACACTCGCGCGCAGATCGGTCGCCATCACCGGCGCACCTTTCAGCTTTTCGACGCCCGTCACCGTCGCAGTCCCGCCGTGGACCTCGATCTTGGCCCCCATACGGATCAGTTCGGGCGCATGCATGAACCGGTTCTCAAAGATTTTCTCTTCCAACACCGACGTCCCTTCCGCCGTACACAAAAGCGCCATCATCTGGGCCTGCAAATCGGTCGGAAACCCGGGGAAGGGCTCGGTCGTGACATCAACGGCCCTTATGCGACCGTTTTTGCGACTGACCTTCAGGCCTTTGTCCGTTTCGGTGACGCTGATACCTGCCACGTCCAGCTTTTCACAAAAGGCACCGACCAGATCGATGCGGCCGCCCAGCAACTCAACCTCACCGCCGCAAATCGCCGGGGCGAGCATGTAGGTGCCCAGTTCGATACGGTCCGTCACCACACGATGGGTTGCACCATGCAGACGGTCAACACCCTGGATCTCGATGGTCGAGGTGCCATCCCCGTCAATCTGCGCCCCCATCGCCCGCAAACAGGTCGCCAGATCGACGATTTCGGGCTCGCGCGCCGCGTTTTTGATGACAGTCGAACCTTTGGCCAAGGTCGCGGCCATCAGGATATTTTCGGTCGCACCAACACTGGCAAAAGGAAATTCGATCACCGCCCCCTTGAGCTTTCCCCCGACCGCCTTTGCATGCAGATATCCGTCCTGCAGATCAATTTCGGCCCCCATCTTGGCCAAACCGTCGGTATGAATATCCATCGGGCGCGCGCCGATGGCACAGCCACCCGGCAAGGACACCTGCGCATGGCCTTCACGGGCCAGAAGCGGACCCAACACGAGGTTGGAGGCCCGCATCTTGCGCACGATATCGTATTCGGCGCGGGTGTTGACCGCCCCATGAGTCGACATGGCAATCACCTGACCGTCCTGCAATGAGGTCACCTCTGCCCCAAGAGATTGCAGCAATTGGGTCATGGTGCGGATATCCGACAAGCGCGGCGCGTTGGTCAACGTCAATGGCTCGTCACTGAGCAGCGTCGCGGGCATCAACGTCAGACACGCGTTCTTGGCCCCCGCGATCGGAATTTGTCCGTTCAGCGGCGAACCACCGCGTACCAGAATACTATCCATCGTCCTGCTCCTCGGGTTTTATGGCACTGTCGCGTGCCTTCGCCTGTGCCTTGCGTCGCGCCAGATTTGCCTTGAGCGCCGCCTTCAGGCGCGCATCCCGGTCGTTCGGCGTTTTTGTTTTGGGCGCGTTTTTCTCTGACATGGGGCCTCTGTATCGCAGGGGCGATTGGTCGTCCAGATTGGGCTTGCGTGCTTGGGCGATTGAGTCTAATCACCCGGCACGTCGCCGTGGCAGCACAGTGTTAGGTCACACCCTTGATAATGTTGGGGTCAGTTCTGCTTCCATGTTAAATTAGATTGAGTTAGCGACGGCGAGGGAAGAAAAGTAGGGTGTTAGTAGGGCAATTCTTCGGACGCCCGCAATATGGTAGGCTGCTGTAGCTCAGTGGTAGAGCGCGTCATTGGTAATGACGAGGTCGGGAGTTCAATCCTCCCCAGCAGCACCATTTCGCTTTTCATTAAAAAATTATCCCTTAAGTACTTGAAAGGGAACGATAATTTCGGAGTTCCATACACTCCATTTTGGCCATACCTGACTGGCTCGGAAAACGCCAATCTGAGCACAGTTTGACGCATGACGTGATCACCATTTTTGTATATATTCCAAGGGCTTGATAGGAATTTCAAGGCGAGTTCAATACAATCCTCTAGCCTCCCCTTCGGAGGCACCGAATTTTCAAGACGTTCACTTAGGATGAACTTCTGCCGCTCAAGCTTATCAATCCTAGCCTCATAGGCACTTACTACGGACGCCGTCTTCGCTTCGACGATCCGATCTAGCAGACCTTCGATCTGCTTGTTCACGTCCTGATACTGCTTGCGAAACTCATCCTTATCGCCCTGAGCCGTTGCAAGGCGCATGTCCCAAGCATCACGCAACATCGCCTTTGCCAGTTCAAACAGACCTTGAGCAGGCTGAAGCCCCTTGAGGATTTCTTCGAAACCATCTTCCATCTTTGCGCGAGGCACTGACTTGCCCTTCATCTCACAACCGCGCGTAACGCAGCGATAGTAGGCGTAATGCTGGTATTTTCCTTTAGACCACGCAGCCGTCATTGAGTTGCCGCAGCAATCACAATCCACAAAGCCCCGTAGAGGAAAATCTTCATTGTAGTCTGCGCGCGCCGCTGGGCCGCGTTTGCGCCCCTCCAGATTGTCCTGAATGCGCTGGAAGGTCTCGAAGCTGATCAGGCCCTCATGCTGGCCTTTGCGTACGCTGACGCCCCATTTGGGGGCTTCGACATATCCCGCATAGACGACCTTCTTCAAAAGACGCGAGATCGTCATCGGACGAATATTGCCGTTTTTCTGATCTTTGGGGTAGTGCGGATTGCTCTCCAAGAAACGCTGCACTTCTGCCTGTGAGGCAAAGTGCCCCGTCGCAAAACCTTCAAGCGCTGCGCGCACCACAGGTGCAAGCACCTCATCGGGCACCAGCACCTTGCCGCCGCCTGTTGGCGAGGGAACATGCTTATAGCCAACCGGCGCTCTAAAGACCCAAAACCCGTTTTCGACACGCGCCTTCATCTTTTGGACGACTTGGCGGCGGTTTTGTTCGCGTTCTAGCTCGCCTTGCGCGGCGATCACGGTTTCGATGAACTTGCCTTCAGGCGAGTCTTCAAACCTAAAATTCAAGCATTCAATGCGCGCGCCGCGTTTTGCAAACTCACGGCGCAGCTTGAGGTGGAATTCCGTATCACGTGCAAAGCGCTTCAGATCGTCGAAGATGACAACATAAGATTTGCCCTTCTGGGCATCCAGATAGCTAAGCAAGGCAACCATGCCAGGTCGGCGCAAAAAGTCACCGCCACCGCTCACATCATCGGGAAATACCCCTTCGACAAGATAACCCTTATCTTCAGCGTAAGCGCGGCAGCGCTGTTCCTGACTTTCAAGGCCGCTACCTTCAAGCCGCTGTTTGGTTGAGGAAACGCGGCAATAGATCAGCGCTTGGCTGATCTCAGCGTGTTTTGTGTAATCATCTTTCATATCGCCTCCAAACCGGCCTTACGGGCTCAGTCCATTGGGGTTGTCTTCAATTTCAGGTTCTTTCGAGCATACCCCATCCGAGTCAGCTTTGGCACCGTCAGAAACGGTGCCAGACTCTTTTCCACAGACTTCTTGGAGAGGATGAACGCCAAAGCCTAGATCGACGAAGCTGACGATGATTTGCCAGAGCGTTTGAAGGAACTCTGCCTTCTCAGCGTCACTTAAATCCGATCCATCAAGGTATGCTTGATACCTTTCCACATCGACCTTCATTGTCGGTTTTGCGGAAGCATCGAATTTACTGCTCAGACCCTTTTCGTCTGATTTGTTGTCTACATCATCATACATATTCCCTCCTTTCGGAGACAGGCTTTTCCACCTGTTTCCATTTTACCATAATTTCCAAAAAATGCCTAATTTCTGCGGGTTACAGAGGGTTTCATGCCTATTTAGGCAGCCCTTCACACCCTCAACTTCAGTGTGGCCATTGCGAGGATTTGCACTGCAATAACGCATACTCATCGGCTCCATGAGCGCGTGCGGCGTTCCTGGCCAACGCGCCTATCGGTTGCCGTTTGGAAATCGCCGATCAACTTCTCGCGTTGTTGGCCGCGCTGCAGCGCCTTGTCCACACAAAGGCGCGTTGCTTCTGTCTCGCGTTTGTCGATCTTAGCCATCTCAGTCTTGTGCGCAGCGTTCACTTCAAGCTTGGCTTGGCGGCGAATTTGGTCCGGATTGAACCCATCGCTTCCCAGACCGCGCGGCACGAAGCGGCGCTTCACAGCGCCAGCCTCGTTGATCAGTCTTTGGCTGGTTTTGGTGACACGATCCTCGAAGCTTTCTTCAAACGAACGCCGCGCTGCGCTGCGCTCCTTCTCAAGTGCAACCGTGACCTTTTTGTATGATGCCCATTCGTCACTATTCAAAAGCTTGGCTGCCTGAATGCGTAACTTGTGCAGTTCAGTGCGCGGCTCGAAGAGTTCTTGGACTTCCTCAGACAAACTGGTCATCGCAGCAGCCAGCCCGATACGCGCAAAATTTGCGCCTGAAGAATCCGATCTGGTAAGATCATTTCGCGATGAGATTTAAAGATACTGACGACGT
Source organism: Tateyamaria pelophila (assembly GCF_019966495.1). Taxonomy (GTDB): domain Bacteria; phylum Pseudomonadota; class Alphaproteobacteria; order Rhodobacterales; family Rhodobacteraceae; genus Tateyamaria; species Tateyamaria pelophila. The sequence continues at coordinate 38,008 of NZ_JAIMIA010000042.1, forward strand.
AGTAGCCTGGCTTGAGCCGATGGACTACGAAACTTTTTGGAAGGAAATCAAACCCTTTGGTTTGATCGTTATCCCGCGCGACAAATGCGACCGCGATATTGCGAGCGGCGCAACTGACGAAGAGACTGTTCTCTACGTCATGAAGAACCTTGTGCGCATCGAGCTTTGCTCCATTTTGAAGCTCGAATGGCGTGAGCTCATGCCGTCTCATGCTGTGCATTAGCGCATCTCCTGTTTGAAAAACTGAACCCAGCCGCATCTGCCGTTCGCGGCAGCCTCATCGAATTCGCCGTAAGGACCAACGAAGCGGCAGCTCGTGTAGGTGCGATGCGCAAATGGGTCCGAGCCCTGACCTTCATCAATCCACGCATACGACCAGATCACGTGCGGCAGACCAAAAGCCTTAAAGGCAAGCCATAGCGCCACAGGCACAACGACCCAGATGAAGTAGCTGGGTTTGACGAAGCGCGGCTTCATGATCCGCTCACCTTTTCAATATCGATGGTGACTTTTGGATCGGCGGGCCGTTGCGCGCCTTCCAAAGGATTGTCACCAAGCTCGCCGTGACAGAACGGGGCAATTTGGTGCTGGCCAACTTTTTCACAGAGTATCCAGCCGACATTCTTCACATGGATCAGCTGCTCATTCGGCTTCATTCGCATGAGCCGCTCTGCAGGAATGCGGCGATCCTTGCTGGTGCCAATGGTGGCGTTGTAATCAAGCCCCGCACTGCTGAGGCTCAGACTGTGTTGCTGAACGAGAGTGTCACCGATAGCCCTTGATACGCGCTCGCACTCTTCAAACGACGAGAAGCCAAAATACTGTTTCACAACAGCGTTTTCCTCAATCGTCGCGGTTTCCTTGTCTGAATATGCGCGCTGAATTTCAGAGCGCGACTGCGCAATGAAATGTAAGTTGCCGCCATACCCGCGAATGACCGTCATCGCCGAGATTAGGGACTTCAGCGGCGCGTTTGTTGCTTCATCTAGAATGAAATCAACAGGGACACCGGCCCCTGACAAAACGACATCGACGAACGATTGAAGGTGCAGTGCATAATGCGGCCCAAGCCGCGCCATATGGCGCTGCGGACCGACAATGAAAATCACATAGCGGCCACGGATCAAGTCTTCATGTGTCAGCTTAGCATGACGTCCCGCTCGATGGAGCGGACTGCCTGCGCTATAAATTCGAAGAGATTTTAATGCGGCGGCGCGATGCTGCCCCCAATGTTCTTTGTTCTCGTGCATATCGAGGACATGTGCGCCAAGGGCTTTTCGCACCTCATCGCCATCTTCGACAGCTATACGCGCGGCGCTCAAAAGGACTTCGGAGTTTGCCAGCATCGACCAGACCATGCCAGGTGTCAGCATGCGGGGATCACCGCTCAACAGCTCGTTCTTGCAAAACTCCAGCAGCGTCCGTGGCTCATCCCTGAAATACTGGTTCTTGCCATCATTTGGCGGTTCAGGAATCAGCGCATGATTAGCGGTATCGATAGCAAAAACTAACTCACCATTCTCTTTTTCAAACGCATCCCGCACGCTGCCGTAGGGCGATAGATCAACGCGGAAAGGATTGTCTTTTCCGGTGACCGCTGTTTCATCAAGGATAGCAACGTTGCGACCAAAGCGATGACATGTTTCGGCTGCTTGAATCGCTAGCTCGCCAGATTGAGCAACCCCACGTCTGGAAATTCGGATTTGGCATGATCACGCATCCTGGCATTCCCATTTGATATAGGCCTT